>CAJPFF010000001.1 GCA_905339345.1 Geobacteraceae bacterium
CACTTGGAAATCAGCAGGTCGAGTTGCAGCAGATTGATCACGCGGACGGCGGAATGAGCTTGTTGCGCATCCGCATACGCGAAGGCCGGCGCTTCACCATTTTCGATATCGACCCCGCTTCAGCGCAGCGCTGGGCGGAGGTGATGCAGGGGTGGGCGGCTGCGCAAAAGGCCGGTGTCGAGGCGCAGGACCACGTGCAAGAAGTAGCGAGGTGACTGGAGAGACGGCGATGGCGAGTGCGAAGGGTTGGCGGGAAGCACCGGAAATGACGGATGTCGTCTTCGAGCTCAAGGGTCATTCGGTTGCTGTGGATTACATGTTCGCACTGTGGAGCGAAGTCGCACGCATTCTGCCTTGGATCGAAGCAGAGAAGTATGCGGGAATACATCCGCTGAAGGTGGCCGCGAGCGGGTTGGAAATGCTGCTGCCGCGGCGTACCAAGCTGGTGTTGCGTGTGCCGCAAGCGCGCGCGGCGCAGGCGACGGGGCTGTCGGGGCAGGCGCTGCGCATCGGGTCGAGCGTGTTGCATGTGGGGGCCGCCACGGAAAGGCCGCTGCAGGCATATCCGACTTTGCATGCGCACGTCGTGGCGAGCGAATGCACAGAGCAGGTATTCATCGCCGGCGTAACCTGCCAGCTGGACGAGTTGAACGTGAGCTGCAAGTGGCTGTGCGGCAAGCGCCATGTGATCGAGGGAACGGAGCGTACGCTGGCCGGATACAGTCTGGTGCTGCACGACCTCAAGCCGGAAGAGTCGCTGCGCGTTCAGCGTTACGGGCTGGGCGGCGAGCGGCGTTTCGGTTGCGGCATATTTGTGCCGTACAAGACGATTACCGGGCTGGGTTAGCAGTAGTTTTTGATATTTGTGGGAGGCGAAAAATGTCATACACCATTGCTGGAACAACTTGTGAGACCGATGTCGATGGTTATTTGCTGGAGGCAAACCTCGATGACGAAGCGGTTAACGTGATTGCTGCGTCGGAAGGAATTGAGCTGACTCCGGCGCATTGGCAAATTATCAATTACATGCGCGATCAATACCGCGAGCATGGTCACACGCCGAACTTTCGCAACATGCTGAAAGACGTGCAGCAGTTCTGGCCGGAAGCGGACAGCAAGGCGCTATACGATCTTTTTCCGATGGGTCCGGCCAAGCAGGCGGCAAAAGTGGCGGGACTGCCGCAGCCGTACGGAAAAGGCGGGTACTAGGCTCAACTACCGGGAAGGCGAATCATGAATACACAAGCTACGCATGCCAATGTGGTTCTGGATATGAAGGGGCTGACCTGCCCGGCGCCGTTGCTGGGCGCCAAGAAGATCGTCGACGATCTGAAGGAGGAGCAGATCATGCTGCTGATCTCTGATTGCCCGGGTACTCAGGACGATCTCATTGCCTGGGCCAAGCAGACAGGCAACCAGGTGCTGAAGACGGAACACATGCCCGGAGGCGGCACAGGGTATTACATCAAGAAGGGCAAGGGCAAAGCGCACCACGTCAGCGTTCTGCTCGACATTCGCGGTGTATCCTGCCCCGGGCCGATCGTCGAAGCCAAGAAGCTGCTCAACGGCATGAAGGCGGGAGAAATATTGAAGCTCGTCAGCAACTGCCCCGGAATTCAAACGGACATTACCGGCTGGATCGCGGCTACCGGA
>CAJPFF010000002.1 GCA_905339345.1 Geobacteraceae bacterium
TTTGTGATGATTCCATAGTTGGACTGGGTGAAGATGCCATCCAGGTAAGGCCCGTATCCCCATTTGCTGGCCTGCCAGCTGGTGGAGTTCGGTACTCCGCCTGTGCCGGTGCGCACTACATCACCGTTGGCCAGGACCACCTCCATGCCACAGGAGACGAGGAAGTGCTCGCCGTAGGGGGTGTAGCCGACGCCCCGGTCTGCCGTGTTCCCCACCGGGCTGGCCATGGCCGAAGGGGCGGGGACGTCGACCCAGAGGTTCATATTGTGTTTTTTGAAATACTGCTGCAGGTCATAGTAGGTCACCCCCGGCTCCACCAGGCAGTACCCCAGCTCTTCATCCACATGGACAATCTTCTTCATGGTCTTCAGATCGAGCACGATCTGCCCCCGGGTGGCCGGGGCGGCGGAGCCGTACCCCATGTTTTTCCCGGTACTGACCGTCCAGAGGGGCGTGCGGTACTTGTTGGCTATGGCCACGATGGCCTGGATCTCTTTGACCGTTCTGGGGAGAATGGCCGCCGAGGGCTTGTGGAGCTCCTCGGTCTGCGGGATCATGATCTTCATGTAGGACTGCAGGGAAGCCGGGTCGGTGCGTACCCGGTCCTCGCCCAGGAGTGCACGGTATTCCGCGATCGCCAGTGCGAATGTTGCTTCCGTCACTCCTTTGGGAAGTGCGATGAAACGACTCATTTCAAACCTCCTCGGTTACAGCTGAACGGAAAACGTTACCCGGTTCCGGTCTTCGTAGGTGATGTAGTGGAAGCAGCCGCCGCAATCGACGATCGCTTCGTGAACGATGGCAAAGGTCGCCGGGTCCACGACGCCGACAAGGGTGTTGGCGTTCAGCCGCGCTTCCTCGTAGAGAGTCCTGGTAGTGAAATAGTTGTCGCCGAGGGACCCGGCGAGGGGGTGAACAGTCCATGAGCCGGGTGCGTTATTGTTCATCATTTCGACGAAATCGCTCGCCTTGCCGAGGCTGGGGACGTAGAGGCAAACCCCTTTGATCTGACCCGATACGGAAGCCTCTGCCTTGCGGGGGGTGGCAACTGCCGTTCCTGTCGCTGCCAGTGCCGCGACGGCCGTGAAAACCTGCTTGAAAAATCCCCTTCTTCCGGTCTCCATCATTTTTTGCCCCCTCCTTCCTTTACCGGCACCGGCTTGTAGCCGGGATGAGTCTTGCGGTATGCCGCCACTTCCTTCAGGTAGGTGACGATGGCGTTCAGTTCCTTCGGGCTCACTTCCGATACCCTGAAGGCAGGCATGGCATTGAAGCCGAAGCGCGTGTTGTTGCGGATGTACTGTTCGTGCAGCGGGTTGCCGCTCTTCGAGATCATGTCGAAGATGCCTGTGGGGCCGATCTGCACCCCTTCCTTGTGGCACATCACGCAGTACATGGCGAAGACGTAGGGCATTTTCGGCGGTGCATCCTGCGCCCGCGCCCCGGAGCCCGGCAGGAGCATCCCGAAGGCCAGCGTTGCCGCCGTTATCAACAAGATTTTCCGGTTCATACTCTCACTCCTCGTAAGTAAGGTTTTCAGCGTCGCGGGGGTGTCCGGCCGCATCACCGCCCGGCATCTTCCTCATCTCCGGCTGCGGGGGACAGATCGGGCTCCGGCACGACGTCGTCCAGCTTCGGAGGTACAAAGTCCGCTTTTGCCTTGGCGGTGTAGTGCCGCGTAAATTCCCGCCGGGTCAGGCTCAGCACATAGGTGGCCAGGTATTCGATCTGTTCGTCGCTCAGGGCGGGGCGAGACATGGGAGAGCCCGGGCTGACCTTCTTGGGGTCTTTGAAGTGCTCGATGACCCAGGCCTGCTTGGAGTGTCCCCCTTCGACGTAGTTGTAGTCGAAGCCGCCGGGGTCCTTGTCGGCGAAGGCACTCAGGTCTGGGCCGACTCCGCCCCCCTGGTCATCGATCTTGTGGCAGCCGGCGCAGTGCATTTCCTTGTAGAGTTCGCGCCCCTTGACGAGCCGGTCGGCACCGATGGCTTCGTAGTCCTTGTGGCAGTAGCCGCAGCGGGACTGCATCAACCCTTTGGACACCAGCGTTATCGGCCAGTTGGGAATGGTGCTGTGGGATGAGCCGTAAAAGGTCGTCGCCTGTCCCTGGCCGCCGTGACAGATGGTGCAGCCGAACTTTTCCACCGGATGATGCTTCATCAGCTCCGGGTTGGGGTGGGTCGTATACGGCTGTTTTTCGCCCGCGAAAAGGGGGTCGTCGATCCCCAGGTGGCAGGTGGTGCAGCGCTCGATCTCCTTGAACTCGCCGATGACCACCTGCCTGATCTCAGGCTCGGAGGCCGCAACCCTGTCATAGAACGTCGGGTTGGCGTCCCGCTTGATTTTCTTCAGCAGCATCTCTTTGTATTCCTGCTGATAGTCCTTCCATTCCCGCTGTCCGTCGCGAATCACCGTCATCCCCAGCAGGGCGATGCAGGCCAGGCCGCAGACGATGCAGAATGTTGTAAGCTTGCGCAGAACCGCTTTTTCCATCTGCTTATCCTCCTAGGTTCGGATCTGTAAGGGTCCTGCCGTCAGACTACGAGTTTGGTGCGCTTCTGGTTCACCTTCGAGGTGTCGACCACGATGGCTCCCGTATGGTCCATAAACATCTCGTACCAGGGGAGATCGGTGGGGGCGGGCCCCCCCTGAACCTCACCCTTGTGGGCAAAGGTGGAGCCGTGGCAGGGGCACATGTATCCGACGTCAGGGTCGTTTTCCACCGGCTTTATCAGGCATCCCAGATGGGTGCAGACCAGGGAGATGGCGTGCATCCCGTCGCGCTCCCTGACGACCTCGATCCCGCGGCCTTCAATGACGATGCGGCTTCCGATGGGGAAGTTGCTCAGGGCGCCGACCTTGAAGACCTTGGACGGCTCGTAAAGTACATTGGGCTTCAAATAGCGGACGCACTGGAGAGCGCCTCCCCCGACCCCGACGGCCAACGCCGCGACGCCCATTTTTTTCACGAAGTCTCTGCGGTCTTCATCGACCGGCCCATCTGAATTTTTGAAGGGAAGGATCGTTGCGCCGGTGCTGTTTTGGGAACTCATATCTTTTCTCCTTTCCACGGGGTAATGGGGCTTGATCATGACCACGGCAGGTACAGATGCCAGTTGGGTCCCCGCAGGAACTGTCCGATGAGGATGAGAACGACCATGACGACCACGAACACCGTGAACAGGGCGGTGGCTACCCGGCGGTCGCGGGAGAACCAGACCCCCGTCCCCTTCGGATTCCTGTCCAGGTAGGGGAGGAGCAGGAGGGTGAGCACGATGAGGGCGGGAGTGGCAATCCCTCCCAGAAACGCCGAGTAGCTCACCAGTTCCTGGATTCCGACGAAATACCAGGGGGCCTTGGCCGGGTTGGTGGAGTGCAGCGGATTGGCCGCCTCTTCCAGCGGGGCGTTGAAGATGAGGGAAACGCCGAGAATCACGGCGAATACCAGAAGAAAGAGCGCCAGCTCCCGCACCATGAGGTGCGGCCAGCTCTGCACCGTGTCTTCGGGTCCTTTTTCGACGTTGAAGGTTTCGCCGTCGACAATCGCCATCAGGGAGTAGGTCTTGTTGGGGTCTTTCGGAAACATTTCTTCTTTATTCACTGCTTTCATGTCAGAACCTCCTTGCTCGTCTTTTACGGATGTGCCCGGATTCAGTCGTTCAAGGGCCGTGAGAGGCCGCCGTCCTTGCGGATCCTCCAGAAATGGACTCCCAGCAGGACGACGGCGACCAAGGGAAGGACGGCAACGTGCAGCACGTAGAACCGCAGGAGCGCCATCTGCCCGACCTCATTGCCTCCGAGCAGGAGAAAGCGCACCTTCTCGCCGATCCCCGGCATGTAGGCGGCGATGTTCGAGCCGACAGTAATGGCCCAGAAGGCAAGCTGGTCCCAGGGGAGGAGGTATCCGGTAAAGCTCAGGAAGAGCGTCACGAGCAGCAGACAGACCCCGATGACCCAGTTGAATTCCCTGGGCGCCTTGTAAGAGCCGGTATAGAAGACCCGGCACATATGCAGGAAGGCAAAGGCGACCATGGCATGGGCTGACCAACGGTGAACATTTCGCAGTACTACGCCGAAAGAGACGACATACTCGAGGTCTTTCATGTTTCTGTAGGCCAGTTCGGTGGAAGGGGTGTAATAGAACATCAGCAGCAGGCCTGAAGCGATTAGAATGAGAAAAAGATAGAAGGAAATCAGTCCCAGGCCGAAGGTGTACCCCGCGCGCAGGGAGTTGAGATGGACCCTTACCGGATGAACGTGCAGGAACATGTTGCCGAAAACGGCCGCGGCCCGTTCCTGTTCCGCAGTTCCTCCTCCCCGCCGGATAATGGATTCCTTGATGTTCCTGGGGAGATGTCTGATGGACTCTTTCAAACTGTAGGCTGTTTCACTCATGATTAGTCTCCACGTACATGCTCAGGTAGTTTGCTATTCCCATTCCTCTTGACTGTAAAACTCCGCCATGGTTATTGCTCCCCCGGGGCACCGTCGGGCACACATCCCGCAGCTGACGCAGCGGCTCTCATCCTTGATGATCGCGGTCATCCCACGGGTACGGGGCGACGCCTTCTCAAGCGCATCGGTCAGCTTGGCGACCTTCTCGTCACCCTGGATATCCGCCACCCGGACCAGCCTCAGGGCACCATTCACACAGGTTTCCGCACAGGTTCCGCAAAGAAGGCACCGCGATCGGTCAAATACGGCCTGGATGCTGCACTGCCGGCACCTGGCGGCCTGCTGGCGCGCCTGGGCTTCGTCGTAGCCAAGGGTGATCTCCTCTTTGGTCCTGATTCTTTCGCTGGCTGCCCGTTTCGGGATCTTTATCGGCGCGATGGTCTCGCAACGGGTATTCTCGAAGTCCGGCGCCAGTGCTCTCATGTATCCTTTCTTCCTCACTTCCAGCGTCTTGCCGCCAAGATAGCCATGGATGGCGCGGGCCGCCTTTTGTCCGTCGGCGATGGCGTCCGTTGCGTTCCTGGTGAATCGCCAGCGGACATCGCCGCCGACAAAGACTCCGGGAAGGTTGGTGGACATGTCTTCTGCCGCGCGAATCAGGCCGTTTGGAGTCATCTCCAGCCCCTCCAGCCCCGACAGGGACGGAGCTGTGGAGGCTTGTCCCACCGCCAGTATCACCGAATCGACTTCAAGGATGGTGGTGCTGTTCGGGACAAAGGTGGGGCTGAACTTCCCCTCGGCATCGAATACCGAGCTCACTTTCAGGAACTCGACCCTGGTTACGCGCCCCTCGTGCCCCAAAAATCGCCTCGGGCCCAGGGAGGGATGAAACACGATGCCCTCTTCCTGGGCATCCTCTTTTTCCGACAGGCTCGCCGGCATCGTCTCCCATGACTCCAGACAGGCAATCATCACCTGCCCGGCCCCCTGGCGCACGGCATGCTGGGCGCAGTCGATTGCCACCCCGCCCCCTCCGATGACGAGGCAGCGCTTCCCCAGCGAGATCTTTTCATAGTCCCGCACGTAATCGACGCCGCTGTATATCCCCTTGAGGTCGGTGCCTTCCATATCAAGGATTCTCAAGGGATCTTGAAGGCCGATGGTGATAAATACCGCCTCGTAGCCCTGCGCACGGAGGTCGGCCAGGGACTGGTCCCTGCCGATGGGGCTGTTCAGCTTCAGTTCCACCCCAAGCTCCAGGATGGCGTCGATCTCTTGCTGGAGTATTTCCTTTGGCAACCGAAAGCCCGGAATCCCGGTCCGCAGCATCCCACCCGGCAGGGAAGCAGCCTCAAAGATCGTCACCCGGTAGCCGAGCAGGGCAAGATCGTGAGCGGCCGACAGGCCGGTCGGACCTGAACCCACGATGGCCACCCGGGCGGCAGCTTTGCGGGAACTCTCCCTGGCCTCTTTGACCTTCCGAAACTGCCTGGACATGGTCAAAATATGGTTGCCCGTCCGGTCGCCCACCCACTCAGCCTGTTGCGACAACTCATCGAGCCTTTTCGCGACAGCATGGGGTGACGCCACGCCATGCCGGTCGCAGGCAAATCGTTTCAGAGCCCGAATGTCCACCGGGCTCCCCTCATCCTTTTTCCGGCAGGACTTCTCGCAGGGGGCGGTGCAGACCCTGCTGCAAACGGAAACCAGGGGGTTGGTCTGTCTGGCGATGAGGAAGGCCTTCTCGTAATCCCCGTCGGTTATGGCTTTTACGTACCTCTTGGTATCCGTTCCCAGGGGGCAGGCGCTTTGACATGCCATCAATGCCTGATAGTCCTCGATCTCCAGGATCTTTACCTGATATTTGCCTTTGAGGTTTTTCATCGTCTTCTCCTCTGTCAGTTGCGTCTGTTGCTCGACTGCACCTGCTGAAATGATTGTCACAAAGGGTCATGGTCACCTATCAGAGAAGTTCTGCTGCTCGTCGCCAAAGTCACCGCCTCACTCCGGAGCAGGTGGCGGTCCGGATGGGGGGAGGGGGGCCCGCAGGAAATAGAAGTTGTGGATAAGCGTTAGCAGCGCGATGAAGTGCAAGGTATAGAGAACGGAAACAACGTTGATATCGAACGGAAGTCCTGCTGCTTGCACCTTGGCGGCAATGGGCTGCATCAGTACCCGAAGCAGGGCAATCCAGACGAAGGCCAGAGCAATTTCCGTGAGGAAGTTGCAGATGCCCCGTTTGGGCTGCTTGTACTTGAGAAAGGGGTAGTAGCCGAAGATTGCCCCATGGAAGTTCTGCATGCCGATGATGGATCCGGCAACTGCGGCAAAGGAGAATGTCGGGCTCATGAACTTGAGGCTTATGGTCCAGCAGAGCCAGCCAAGCACAATGCACATAACCGTATTGGCAACTTGGCCCCACGGCTGGCCAAGCTTGTAGAACGGCCATTGCTGAAAGGTAAGCACGTTGGAGAAGGCCTGTATCCAGACGATGATCCAGACCAGGAGACCAAAGAACCATTCAGCCTGGAAGGGACCGGCGGGGTCATAGGGGGCGCCGGCAACGGGGGTGTCGCTCAGATTGACCAGTTGCCAAAGGAGCGCCGTTATTAAAAGAATGATCAATCCCCCCCCGATGCCTCGCACGGCGGGCGAGCATTTCTGGTTGAGGGGCCAGCCGTTCCAGACCATGGAATACCAGAGGGTGACGGTAAAGAGGATGATGCCCCACCAGAATCCGACGGGGAAAAGGGGGAATCTGGGGTAGATAGTGGTGGTAAAGAGGGGGCCTGCGATGCTGGCGGCCACCAGCAGAGCAGTTGTCGCCAGCCCGGGTTTCAGGCAACTCTGGCCAGGGCGCCAGCTGCCGAGGGGGGGGGCGAAGGGCCATCCTCCGGAAACCAGGGGAGAGAAAACAACCAGGCTGTAGAGGAGATAAAAGGAAGCGGGCAGAATCACGGTAAAGAGGAACGCTGTAGGGATGAAAAACATCATTGCCCAGCTTATCGCCATGAAAACCAGAAGGTAGAGACCCAGTTGAGCGATGCCCGGGACCGCGGCAGTTGTGCAAGCCCCAACGCCAGCCAATTCGTTTTGCGCCAGTTCTTCCATGGTTACCCCGTGCTGCCCATCATTCATTGCGTTCATAATCAACTCCCGTCCTTTCAGATCCTCTTTGCTCCTGAGCGCCCTGCTAGAGTTAGCGAAAATAAAAAACGAGGTTATTGCATTCGGTAATGTATGTAGTACCTGTGTAAGCGTGTCTCGCAGATTGTTAATTTTATTAGCATGGCATATGCCAAACGCTGTTGTAAAAATCCGCATGGTAATTGGGTGATGACGAAAAGGCACGACTGAACCGGCTTTGCGGATTTGTGGGGGTTCCTGTGGGGCGGTTGCTTCGCCTGGATTGGCTGAATCCATCGTTTAATTATTTGATGAAGTGCAGTCGATTGGGAGGAGGATATTGATCAAATGGTGAAATGTGAGTGAAAATGAACGGGAGAGATCGTAGCCTGGGCTATTGCCAACAGGGGCTTGAGGCCGAATATTATGCAGCAGGATCCCTATGAGCCTGGAATGAGGCACAATTTTCATTAAATTAAAATAAATTCAGGATATTCGAGCTGAATAAAACAACGTTAGTTAGAAACCTGTAACTCTGTGTGAGGCTCTGTGGATAAGCGTTTGATGGGGATAATAAGTGGTACGATGGGCTTGTTAACCATTAATCTGGACAACATGCGTGTAATGATATAACATAGTTTTAGTATTGCTAAAACTATAATAAATAGCAGGTTTCCCATGTATAAATATAGCGGTAAACCCAGACCTGTCCGCGACACGAGCGACACCGATCTGCGCTCTCGTTTGAGGTTCTGCGCCGAATCCGGCCAGATATGGCTGCACGAGCATCGGATGCTCTTGATCCACGCCGAGGTCCAGGCTTCGTTGCGCAGGGAGTTGATCGACACTCTCGGCATGGACCGGGCTCGGGGGCTTCTCACCCGCATGGGGTACGCAGCCGGGATGCGGGACTTTGAGCTGGCACGCACCAGGGCCGGAAGTGATGGAGATGTGGAAGCGTTCATGGCCGGTCCGCAACTGCACATGCTGGAAGGTATTGCCAAGGTATCCACGGTCTCCCTGGAGTATGACCGAGACGCTGGCAGTTTCTACGCAGAGTTCATCTGGGAGAACTCCTGGGAGAGCGAGTGGCATAAGCACTATTACGGCACCTACTCGGAGCCGGTCTGCTGGAGCCAGATAGGGTATGCCTGTGCCTATGCTTCGTCCTTCATGGGGCGGCCCATTTTGTACAAGGAGTTACAGTGCGCCGGCATGGGTGAGAACCATTGCCGCATCGTAGGGAAACTTCTGGAAGATTGGGATGACGCAACGGAATATTCACGCTTTTTCGTCAAAGAATCGATTGCCGAGCAGTTGATCGATCTACAGACTCAAGTGGTTCAGCTGCGTTCGGCCATAGGCGAAAAAGAGAAACTTCCCGCTGACGTCATCGGAAATTCAAAGGCATTCCGGACTGCTTATGACATGCTGCAGCAGGCGGCTAAAAGCCAGATAACGGTGCTGTTATTAGGTGAGACCGGTGCTGGCAAGGAGGTATTTGCACGCGCTTTGCACAATCGCAGCAGTCGTTGCAACGAGTCTTTCATCGCCATCAACTGTGCCGCCATTCCCCACGATCTGGTGGAATCGGAGCTGTTTGGCGTGGAGAAGGGCGCCTTTACCGGCGCGCTAAGCGCCCGGCCGGGACGCTTCGAGCGGGCTAATGGGGGCACGCTGTTTCTTGATGAGATCGGTGATCTGCCGCTCTCGGCCCAGGTCAAGCTTCTGCGGGTCTTGCAGGAAGGTGAAATCGAGCGTCTTGGCGATCACAAGGTCAGAAAGATCGATGTGAGGCTGGTTGCAGCGACCAACGTTGATCTGAAGCAGCTGGTCAAGGAGGGGAAGTTTCGCTCGGATCTCTATTACCGGCTCAATGCCTTCCAGATAAACATCCCCCCCCTCAGGGAGCGCAAGGAGGATATTCCCCTGCTTGCCAACCGGTTTATCGAAAAGTATTCCGCCATCCACGGCAAGAAACTCAACGGCTTTACCGATAAGGCAATGCGGGCCATATTGGCCTACCCATGGCCGGGCAACATCCGTGAATTGCTGAACATGGTGGAGCGGGGTGTCATTCTCGCACCCAACGGTACCCGAATTGAGCTGGAACAGATGTTCTCCTCCAGCAGCATCGACCCGGCCATGGAATTCGGCCTCGACAGCAACGGCAGTCTGGGCGTTGATACTCGGGAGCCCGTGGAGGATCTGTACGAGTTTGTGATTAAAGGCAACATGACACTGGACACAGTGGAGGCCACCTTGATCGAATCGGCCGTAAAAACGGCCAACGGCAATCTTTCGGCAGCGGCACGAGCGCTTGGCCTGACCCGGCCACAACTCGCCTATCGGCTCAGGCGCCTGCAGGAGAATAGCGTGGCGCCCTCCGACGTTGCCTTGGTACACGCCTCAGAGTGAGGTGGCACGGAACCAATCATGCCAACCAAAGTTGCTGAATATTTGCGTAATAAGCTCCGAAACAACAGGTCCCTTCTGGAAGATGAGGCATTTCGCCAGAGCTACGCGCTGTTGAGTGTCGTCTTTGACGAAGCGTTTCAGTTGATGGGGCTCCTGAAACCGGATGGAACCCTCATCAAGATCAATAAAACCGCATACCGCTCCATCGGAGGCAAGGAATCGGAAGTGATTGGCAAGCCCTTCTGGGACACCCCCTGGTGGGCACACTCTCGCGAAGAGCAGGAACGGCTGCGCAAGGCCATCAAGGCTGCTGCCCAGGGAGAGTTCATTCGCTTTGAAACGACCCATACGACCCATGATGGAAGACTTACGTACATAGATTTTTCGCTTAAACCCGTGAAAGATGAGAAGGGGAATGTCGTCCTTATCGTCCCGGAGGGGCGCGATATCACGGAACGAAGGAGTGCGGAAGTGGCACTGCGGGAGGCAGCGGTCAAATACCGGATCGTCGCCGACAACACGTTCAACTGGGAATTCTGGCTGAGCCCGGAAGGAAGGGTCATTTACACGTCACCTTCCTGCGAACGGGTATGCGGCTATGAAGCCGAAGCATTCAATGCTGACCCGGGTTTGATATGGGATATCGTTCATCCGGATGACCGGCAGCTTGTGGCCGTCCACAGGCACGATGTGAGAGAGGCAAAGGTTCTGGGCGAGGTCGAATTCCGCATCGTTCATCGGGATGGGAATATCCGCTGGATTCACCATGTCTGTCAGCCCGTATTCGACGACAATGGAAAATACCTTGGTATCCGGGGAAGCTTCTCCGACATCACAAAGCGGAAACAGGCCGAGGACAAGAATCTGCGACTGGCTGCCATAGTGGAGTCTTCCGATGATGCAATCATCGGCAAGACCATTGAAGGCATAATCACCAGCTGGAACAGGGGGGCGGAAAAGATATTCCTCTACAAAGAGGGTGAGGTGCTCGGCAAACCGGTAACGTTGCTCGTCCCGGCGGAATATGTCGATGAAGTGCGCCAGGTCCACGAAAGGATCAGGCGGGGCGAACACATCGACCATTTTGAAACCGTGCGCAGGAGAAAAGATGGGGAACTGATTCACATGTCCCTGACCTTTTCTCCCATCAAGGATGCCAAGGGACGAGTCGTGGCCGTGTCAACCATAGGGCGCGACATCACCGAACAGAAAAAAGCCGCGGCCGCCCTCCTGGACAATGCCCGGATCAACCGGGAACTTGAGATAGCCAAGGAGATCCAGCAGTCGTTCCTGCCGGTATGCCCCTCGGCGCTGCCGGGGATGCTTATGGCTTGCTGCTGTCTCCCGGCGACCCATGTGGGGGGTGATTACTACGATTTCTTCGCTCTGGAAGAAGGCGCCATCGATATGGTCATCGCCGATGTCACCGGCCATAGTGTCGGCTCGTCCCTGTTGATGACCATGGCCCGCAGTGTGCTCAACGCCAAGGTCACCACCGGCCGGTCGCCCGGAAAGCTTCTTGAAGTGGTGAATGACCTGCTCCACGATGATCTCTCACGGGCCGAGCTTCAGATCAGCATGTTCTATATCCGGCTGGACATCAATAACCATACCCTTTCCTACGCCAACGCCGGCCACAACCATCCTGTTCTGTACCGTTTAGAGGAAGGGGTTTTCATTGAACTCGATGCTGATGGACTGATCATGGGGGTCAAAAAAGAGGTCGGATTCGAGGAAAAAAACATCCGGGTGGCGGCGGGGGACATCCTCATCCTCTATACCGATGGCGTAACGGAAGCGGAAAGTGCCGAGGGAGAGCTGTTTGGCATCAGGCGGCTCTGTGAGGCCATTGCCGAACACCGGGACCGTCATCCGAGGGAGATCATGGCCGGGATTTTCCAAAGGCTGACCATATTTACCGGCGCCAAGCCTCTCTCTGACGATGTCGCGATGATTATTGCCAAAATTGCGCAATCAGATGATGAAGAGAGACAACGATGACCAAGTCCCGCGGTATCCGAAAAATTACCTGTGACGCAACCAACAGCGATCTGCGCTCCCTGGTACATTTCTGTGCCGAAACTGGTCAGATATGGCTGCACGAGCACCGCATGCTCCTGGTTCATGCCAATGCCCAAGGAGGGATGCGCAAGGAGTTGATAGACACCCTTGGCATGGACCGCGCACGCGGGCTTCTCATCCGCTTGGGCTTTGCATCGGGCATGAACGATGCCGAAGTCTTCAGCAGGCGGGATCAGGGGGCGACTGATTACGAAGCTTTCATGGTCGGCACCCAACTCCATACCCTTGAAGGTATCGTCAAAGTTACTACTCTCAAACTGGAAGCCGATCGCGCCGCCGGCAGGTACTACGGTGAGTTCCTGTGGGAAAACTCCTGGGAGGGGCAGTGGCACCGACACCAGTACGGTACCCATTCCGAACCGGTCTGTTGGAGCCAGATCGGCTATGCCTGTGGCTATACGACGGCCTTGATGGGCCGGCCGATTCTGTACAAAGAAATCGAGTGTATCGGCAAGGGCGACAACAACTGCCGCATCATCGGCAAGCCAATCGAGGAATGGGAGGACGCGGCCGACTACATACGCATCTTCAACCAAGAGTCCATTGCTGACCAGCTCATCGACTTGCAGACTCAGGTCGTGCAGTTGCGTTCGGCCATAAACGAGAAGGAAAAGCTCCCCGCGGATATAGTTGGAAATTCTCCGGCTTTCCGTGTCGCCTACGGACTGCTCAAGCAGGCGGCAAACAGCCAGATTACAGTGCTGCTTTTAGGTGAAACCGGTGTTGGCAAGGAGGTGTTCGCCCGATCACTGCACGAAATGGGCGTCCGCCACAACGAGTCTTTCATTGCCATCAACTGTGCCGCCATTCCCCACGATCTGGTGGAATCGGAGCTGTTCGGGGTGGAAAAGGGGGCTTTTACCGGTGCCCTTAACGCCCGGCCGGGACGCTTCGAGCGGGCCCACGGAGGCACGCTGTTTCTCGATGAGATCGGCGATCTGCCGCTCTCGGCGCAGGTGAAGCTGCTGCGGGTCCTGCAGGAAGGGGAAATCGAGCGCCTGGGCGATCACAAGGTCCGCAAGGTCGATGTGAGGCTGGTGGCGGCGACCAACGTCGACCTGAGACAACTGGTGAAGGAGGGGAAGTTCCGCTCGGATCTCTATTACCGGCTCAATGCCTTCCAGATAAACATCCCTCCACTCAGGGAGCGCAGGGAGGATATTCCTCTGCTTGCCAACCGGTTCATTGAAAAGTATTCCGCAATCCACGGCAAGAAGCTCAATGGTTTTACCGATAAGGCAATGCGGGCCATATTGGCCTACCCATGGCCGGGCAACATCCGTGAATTCATGAACATGGTGGAGCGGGGTGTCATTCTGGCTCCCAACGGCACCCGCATTGAGCTGGAACAGATGTTTTCGGCCGGAGGCAACGACGCAGGTCTTGAGTTTGGTCTCGACAGCAACGGAGGTTTGGGTATCGACCGTCAGGAACCGGGGAAGGATCTCTGCGAGGAGGTGTTGACCGGAGCCATGACGCTGGATCAGTGCGAGGCCATGCTGATTAACACCGCCGTAAGTAAAGCGGGGGGGAATCTCTCCGCTGCAGCCAGGCTGCTCGGTCTGACCCGCCCGCAACTGGCCTATCGACTGAAGCGGTTGCAGGAAGGAGGGTCGGCGGGAAAAGCTGACAATGACTGATTTCGGGCGGGCGGAGTGATCCGGCCGCTGCCTGCAGTGATGTGAAAATCTGAAAGACAGCAATTTCCTTTGAATTGTAAAACAAGGTTGTGCGACCGTTTCACCATATGATAAAACTGCCGCATAGCCTCGTATCTGCTGAGGTTTTTCCCTCCAATATTGTGTCTGCCGCCGTTTCAGACCCTCCTTTGCGTTTCCGAACTTGCTCGCCTCATAATGAAATCTGATTTTCAGAAAAAATAACAGTCACGATTCCAGTAAGTTATACGACAAGGTTGCATTTAAGTTTTGCTTGCTGGTGGAGCGGAACTTGCAAAACGGTATTATATGCCGTTGCTGAGCGCCTGCTGTCGTCGGTGTCATGGGGTGATTGCGAAAGCAACCGGAATAAATAAATTTGGATAAAAAGGAGAGTAGACATGATTAAATCATTCGATGAACTGATCGCCGCCGTACAGGCAAAGCCGAAGAAAAAAATCGCCATCGTCGCCCCGGAGGGAACGACGGTGATGAAGCTGGTCAAGCAGGCCCTTGAGGCAAATCTTGCCGAGTTCATCCTCGTGGGCGACGAGGAGAAGATAAAGGCCATG
>CAJPFF010000003.1 GCA_905339345.1 Geobacteraceae bacterium
TCCTTCCCCGGCGGGGTGTGCCACCCCGAGGATGGGAGCCCCCGCGAGGCGGCCCTGCGGGAGACCTGGGAAGAGGTTGGGATACGGCCGGACGATGTGGACGTGCTGGGGGAGTTGGACGATTTCTACTCGATCCACAACTACCTGGTGACGCCGGTGGTGGGGGTCTTTCCTCCCCGCTACCCTTTGCAGGTGAACCCCGACGAGATCGAGCGGATCATTGTGGTGCCGTTAGCGCACCTTCTCCGGCCCGAGATCTTTCGGGTCGAGGACTGGAGTTGGAAGGGACGTACCCACCCAGTCTATTTCTTCACGTATGAAGGGGACGAGATTTGGGGGCTGACGGCGGCCATCCTCAAACAGTTCCTGGACCTGGCTTTTCCCCGGCCCTAACGGCGGGAACCGCGCCCAGAGCGCGACGATCATAGGGCAGACATGACAACGACAGTCCTGGTCATCGACGATTCGGACACCTTGAGGGGGGAGATCTTCCGGACCCTGCAGGAGGTGTCCCTTTTCGATTCCTACCTGGAAGCCCGAGACGGGCTCGAAGGGTTCAAGACCCTCCTCAACAACCGGGTGGACCTGGTCCTCTGCGACCTGGAGATGCCACGGATGGACGGGTTCCGCTTCCTTGCCATGATGCGGGCACGGGAGGAGTTCCAGGACCTGCCGGTTATCATCCTGACGGGGCGCGAGGACCGGGATACGAAGATCCGGGGCCTGGAGCAGGGGGCCTCGGACTATGTGACCAAGCCCTTCGACGCCGGTGAGCTGGTGGCCCGGGTGCGGGTCCAGCTCAAGATGAAATCGCTCCAGGATGAGCTGAAGCGCTCCAATGAGATGCTGCGCACCCTCTCCATCACCGATCCCCTCACCCACCTCCACAACCGCCGCCACCTCATGGAGATGGTGGAGAGGGAGTTCCAGCGGGCATCACGCAAGGGAGCGCACCTCTCCCTCGTCATCCTCGATATCGACTACTTCAAGAAGATAAACGACACCTACGGACACCAGGAGGGGGACCGGGTTCTCACCATCCTGGCCGAGATCGTTACGAGGCGACTCCGAAGCTACGACCTTGCGGCACGCTATGGGGGGGAAGAGTTCGTGCTGCTGTTGCCGGAGACTCCCATCCATGAAGCCTTGTCCATAGCGGAGCGGTTGCGGTTGGAGGTTCAGGAGCATGTCTTCGACGGGAGCCTCCAGGGGTTGGTGCTCACCATAAGCCTCGGCGTGGCGACCTACCCATCGTCCCGGGTGGAGAGTATCGACTCCCTTTTCAGGCAGGCCGACGAGGCCCTTTACCGGGCCAAACAGGGGGGACGGAACCGCGTGGAGCTCATGGCGGGGGCGAATGCTGAAAGATCGACGCCTTCAGGCGCCCAGGTGATGGTTACCGACTGACCGGAATTATGCCGGCCGTTCCGCGGCGTTGGCGCGGCAGAAGAGGTGGAGCCCGCAGCCGGCGCAGCGGGGGCGCTTGCGGCAGTGGTGCTTGCCGTGCTCCACGATGAGGGCGTGGTATTCGTTGAAGAGCCGCACATCCGACGGCAGGTTGGACATGAAGAGGGAGCGTACCTCCTCGTAGCCGGTTTCCCGGTCCACCACCCCCAGGGCCGCGAAGAGGCGCCTTGTGTAGGCGTCCACCACGAAGGTCGGTTTATCCCCCGCGTAGAGGAGGATCGAATCAGCGGTCTCCGGGCCGATCCCCCGCACCCCGAGCAGTTCCTCCCGCAGTTCTCGCCACTCCCCCGCGAACATCCGCTCCAGACTCCCGCCGTGCCGCTCCCACAGATAGCCGACGAAATCCTTGAGCCTGACGCTCTTCACGTTGAAGTACCCCGCTGGCCGGATGGTCTCCGCAAGGCGGTCTGCCGGCACGTCGCGCAGGGCTTCGGGAGAGAGGATTCCCGACCCCTTAAGATTGCCGATGGCCTTTTCCACATTTCCCCAGTTGGTGTTCTGGGTCAGGATTGCGCCCACGCAGACCTCGAAGGGGGTTTCGGCGGGCCACCAGTGGCGGGGGCCGTAGGTGGCGTGGAGGAGGTCGAAGATCTCCAGCAGGTACGCGTCGAGCATCAGGGTTCTCTCCCGGGGTTTTCTCCCCCGAGGATCCGCTCGTATATCCCCCTGATCGCCTCGGTCGTCTCCTCGTACTCCCGCATGAGGAGATCTCCCGGATGTCGCAGCTTCGGATCGTAACCCAGCCGCCGGGCCAGCTTGTCAAGGTATTCCCGGGGTCCCCCCAGGTCGTTGATTGAGTAATCGTGAATGAGCCGGAGCCGGTTTTCCAGCCGGCGGAGAAACTTGTAGCCCGACTGGAGCGTTGCGGACTCCACCTCGGTCAGCACACCGCAGAGCCGCATCGCCTTCAGGGCCAGAAGCGTGTTGGTGCTCCTGATCTCGGGGAGGTTCACGCCGTGGCGGAGCTGGAGGTACTGAACCATGAACTCGATGTCGACGATCCCACCCCGGCCGGTCTTTATGTTGTAGCTCCCTTCCTTTTCCTTGGCCAGCTCCACCTCCATGCGGGTCCGC
>CAJPFF010000004.1 GCA_905339345.1 Geobacteraceae bacterium
GGCAAAAGGAGAGAAAAACGATGAAATGTCCCAATTGCGGTAACAGAACGTCGGTGGAGATTGACATCCATTCCGAAGGGTTCTCGGCGGAGGAGTCCCCTGTCAAGGAGTGCGGGGAGTGCGGCCTTGTCTGGCGGGTCAGGGTCGTGAAGGGAACCCCCGAGATAGATGTCATCAAGGCGGGGAAAAAGGCGGAATAGGAAAAAGCCTCCCTGCGAAGGGAGGCTTTCCGGTCGAGTGTGCCGGCACTGCCGGCACAGCATCAGGCAGGCTCGAACATATCCTTCCCTGCTCCGCAGATGGGGCAGACCCAGTCGTCGGGCAGTTCCTCAAAGGGGGTCCCCGGGTCGATCCCGTTTTCCGGGTCTCCCGTCGCCGGGTCGTAGAGGTACTGGCAGATCGTGCATTTCCATGATTGCATGAGGTTCGCTCTCCTTTCTCGTCTTGTTTTTCGATCAGTCGAGGTTATTCCTTCCAGCTGATGCACTGGACCGGACAGCCGTCGATGGCCTGCTGGATTTCCTGTTCCGAAGCCCCTGCCGGATCGTAGACTTCCGATTTGCCATTTTCGGCAAAACGGAATACCCCGGGGCAGATCGATGCGCAGAGTCCGCAGCTTATGCACGCCTCCTGGTCCACCCATGGCGTTCGTGCCATTGTTTTCCCCCCTTTGAAAGTCGGATGCCCCCAATTGTAGCAATGGCTAACCCTCTGTCAATCGGCTTTTGGGCCAGAGAGGAGCCTGCTTTCGTTCCTGAAATGCGATCATTCCTGAATCTTTTGTTTTTTTTGATATAGTAAAATGATTCATTGTCGCATAAGAATAAATCAATAATCATAGGAGGGTCACGACTGTGAGACTGAACGACATCACCAGAGGTACCGGGCTCGAAGAGCACGGGATATCCAACGCGAACCTCATTTACTGGACCCCCCCGACTGCCGTCCTCTACGAGCAGATCGTGAAGCTGGGGGAGGGGCTCGTGACCCATCTTGGTGCCGTGGCGGTGAAGACCGGCCATTACACCGGCCGGGCAGCCAACGAGAAGTTCATCGTCGAAGAACCCTCCAGCCGGGACTACATCGCCTGGGGCAAGGTGAACCAGCCCTTCGACCCTGCCAGGTTCGACGCCCTCTACAGCCGCATGATGGCTTATCTCCACGGCAAGGACATTTTCGTCCAGGAATGCTTTGCCGGCTGCAGTCCCGACCACCGCCTCCCGGTCCGGGTCATCACCGAGCGGGCCTGGCACTCCCTCTTTGCCCGCAACATGTTCGTCAGGGCAACCCCCGAGGAGCTGGTCGACTTCACCCCCGGATTCACCGTCATCGACCTCCCCAGTTTCCACGCCATCCCCTCCCTTGACGGCACAAACACCGAGACCTTCATCATCGTCAATTTCGAGAAAAAAGTTGTCATCATCGGCGGCACCAGCTATGCCGGTGAGATCAAGAAGTCCATTTTCACCATCCTCAACTACCTCCTCCCCCAACAGAAAAACGTCCTTTCCATGCACTGCTCCGCCAACGTGGGGGATAAGGACGACGTGGCAGTTTTCTTTGGCCTCTCCGGCACCGGCAAGACCACCCTTTCCGCCGATCCCCGGCGCCGGCTCATCGGTGACGACGAGCACGGCTGGGACGACAACGGCGTCTTCAACTTCGAGGGGGGATGCTACGCCAAAATCATCAACCTCTCCCCCGAGGCGGAGCCGGAGATCTACCAGACCACCCGCCGCTTCGGCACCATCCTCGAGAACGTGGCCATCGATACCGTGAGCCGCCGCATCGACCTGAACGACGACTCCTTCACCGAGAATACCCGGGCCTCCTATCCCATCACCCACATCCCGAACATCGTGAAATCGGGCATGGGAGGGCATCCGACCACTATCGTCATGCTCACCTGCGACGCCTTCGGGGTCCTTCCCCCCATCGCCCGGCTCACCCCCGACCAGGCCATGTACCACTTCCTCTCCGGCTACACCGCCAAGGTTGCCGGCACCGAGGCAGGGATCACCGAACCCCAGGCCACTTTCTCCACGTGCTTCGGCGCCCCGTTCATGGCGCTCCATCCATCGGTCTACGCCAAACTCCTGGGCGAGAAGATCGCCCGGCATGGAGTGAACTGCTGGCTCGTGAACACCGGTTGGAGCGGCGGCCCCTACGGCATCGGCTCACGCATGAAGATCGCCTACTCCCGGGCGCTGGTCAACGCCGCCATCGACGCAACCCTCAACGCCGGAGCCTTCGAGAAGGATCAGTTCTTCGGTCTGGAGATCCCCACCGCCTGTCCCGGCGTTCCAGGCGAGGTTCTTAATCCCAGAAACACCTGGGCCGACAAGGCCAGGTACGACGAAACCGCCGCCATGCTCGTGGGTCGCTTCCGCAAGAACTTCGAGCAGTACCGTCCCCACGTCTCGGCCGAGGTGGCGGGGGGCATGTAGGATTTTCCCCACGTTGCGCAATGGACGAACGAAAAAAGGCTCCCGGTCAGGGAGCCTTTTTTGTGAAATAAACAGAGCAGAACAATTCTGCAGTATTGTAAAACGACATTTTATTTGCTAAGGTATGCGTCGACCGCTCGGCGCGTCACTCATCTTTTGGCGGGAGTTTTCATGGCACAGACGTTTGATTTTACCCGGTTGCGCAAGCTCACGGTTATCCACGGATTCGTCCAGGCCTTTCTCCTGGTGCTCCTTGCCGGCACCTCCTACGTGCTCCTGGGGAAGGTGCCGTCCCAGGTCTTCCTGAACAGCATCATCCGGGTGGTGGTGCTCCAGCTGATCCTCTTCTATCCCGTCTACAAGTTCGCCCTTGGGGATGCCCAGCGGGAGGTGGCGACGGCCGCTGCGGGGCTCTCGGCCGACGAGCAGCAGGCCCTGCGCCGCAAGCGGGTTTTCAGTGACATCCTGAAGGGTGCCCTGATCATCTTCTTCTTCACCTTCTCCCTGCGGGCCCCGGCCGCCCCCCAGATCCAGTTCATGATCCTCGCCGTGTTCCTTCTGTCGTACCTCACCTACTTCCAGTGCTTCAACTACGCCGCGAAAAAGCTCATGAAGGCGAAGAGCTGAAAAACCGCTCCATCTCTCCGAATACCTCCCCGCTCCCGCCGCTGGCCAGCTTCACCGGCGGGAGCGACCGGAGGAAAAACCTTCCATAGTTCTTGGAAAGGACCCTGCTGTCGAGGATAAGGACCGCACCCCGGTCCTCCCGGCTCCGGATCAGCCTGCCGAATCCCTGCTTGAACTTGATGACCGCCTGGGGGACCGTGTACTCCATGAAGGGGTCCCCCCCCCGAAGGGCGATGTGGTCGGCCCGGGCCTCCAGGATCGGCTCCGTGGGGACCCTGAAGGGGAGCCGCGTGATGACCACCAGCTCCAGGGCCTTTCCCTGCACGTCGACCCCCTCCCAGAAGGAGTCGGTGCCGAAGAGGACGGCATTGGGCTCCTTCCGGAACCGGGCCAGGAGGTGGTGCCGGTTGATCTCCCCCTGACGCATGGGGGTGAGGCCCCGGCGCCGCAGCGGCTCCGCCATCCGGCCGTGGAGCCGGGCCAGGAGGTCGTAGGAGGTGAAGAGGACAAAGGCGTGGCCGTTGGAGATGGCGAGACCCTTGTGGAGGGCCACCTCCAGGGCCTCTTCGAAGCCCCGGACCGTAGGCTCGGGGAGGTCGGCGGGGATGCCGACGAAGGCCTGGCGTTCATAGTCGAAGGGGGAGGCCAGGAGGAGTTCCGTCACCCGCCCCCGGTCCAGGAGCCCGATGCCGGTCCGTCCCTCCAGGTAGTCGAAGGTCTCTCCCACCGCCAGGGTGGCCGAGGTGACGACCACGGTCCGGAAGGCGTCAAAGACGGTCCGCTTGAGGGAGGCGGCCACCTCCAGGGGGGAGGCGCAGAGCCGCACTGCCATCCCCTTGGCCCCCTTTTTCACCTCGAACCAGCGGCAGACCTCGCCGTCCCGGCCGATGAAGAAGAGAAGGTCCGCGGCCAGAGCTTCGAGCCGTCCCGTAACTCCCCGGAGATCCACGAGGAGGCCGGAGAGCTTCTCCTGGACCGCTTCAGGGAGCCGCCCGCACCCCGTGAGAAATTCCTTCAGCTCCCGCACATAGCCGTTCAGGTCCGCTGCCAGCTCCCGGGCCTCGTCGTCGGTCTCCTGCCAGAGCTTCGAGTTGAAGAAGGAGGGGGTGACCCTGAGCTTCTTTTCGCCGTTCTCCGGTCCCTTCCCCTTCAGGTGAGCCAGGAGGGCGAGGCCAATGGCGTCCATGGCCCGGACGGCACCGGCGGCCAGCTCCTGGCTGCGGGAGATGAGCTTCTCCTCCAGCCGCTCGGCCAGCTCCCGGTAGAGGTCGTCCAGCTCCACCGGCACCTCCCGGGAGAGCTGGGCCGACAGCTGGGGGAGGAGCCCCCGCTGGGCCTTGCGCGGGTTCTGGAGCCGCCCCAGGAGCTTCAGTATCCCCTGCCGGGACACCTGGGAGGAGAGGTGCCCCGTGGCCACGTCTTCCAGGTGGTGTCCCTCGTCCACGATGAGCCGCTCGAAGGGGGGGAGGATGGCGGTGGAGCGGTAGCCGGTCTCCTGGCGCAGGGCCACGTCGGCCATGAGAAGCGCGTGGTTCACCACGAGGACGTCGGCGCTGGCTGCCTGGCGCCGGGCCCCGTAGAAGAAGCAGCGGGCATAGAAGGGGCACTTGATCCGGCCGCATTGATCCGCCTCGCAGGCCACCTCCTCCCAGGTCTCCGGCTTGGGGATGAAGGAGAGGTCGCTGCGGCACCCCTCGACGGTCTTCTCGCTCCAGGCGATGATCGCCTCCAGCTCCCCGGCCGCCGGGTCGTCGGCGAAGAGGGAGGGCTCGCTCATTATTCCCGCAAGTTTCCTGAGGCAGAGGTAGTTGGAGCGCCCCTTCACGAGGACCGCCCGGAACTGGACCCCGGCGTGGCGCTGGAGGAAGGGGATGTCCTTCTTGATGAGCTGTTCCTGGAGGTTGATGGTGTTGGTGGAGACGACGATCCGCTCCTTGTTGCGGATGGCCCAGAGGACCGCCGGCACCAGGTAGGCGAGGGACTTGCCGGTGCCGGTGCCGGCCTCGATGACCGCCACCCGGTCGTCGTTGAAGGCCTCGGTGACGGCAAAGGCCATCCGGAGCTGCTCCTCCCGGTGCTCGTAGCCGGGGAGGTTCGCGGCCAGGACCCCGGCCGGGGCGAAGATCCGTTCGATCTCGGGGAAGGAGAGCCGCTCCGTCTCCCGCCGGGCGAAGGGGGCCACCGCCTGGTAGCACCGCTCCACGGTGTTGTCCACGATGGAGAAGCCGACACCCTGGTTTCCCAGGAGGGAGGCGATCTCGATGTCGGCCTGGGAGGGGTCGAGGTTTCCCGACGGGTGGTTGTGGATAACCACGTCGCCGAAGCTTGTGGCGATCATGACGGCCGCGACAGCGTCCCGGTTCCCCCGGGCCAGGGGTTCCACCTCGGCCACGATCCGGTTTTCGTCGGTGCGCCCCAGGAAGAATACTTCGTTTCCCCCCGCCGCCGCGATGGCGGCCCGCATGTCGAGGATTGCCTGCTCTGAGAAATAGCGCTTCATGGAGGGGGAGGATAACGGGTTTGACGGGGGCGGGCAACGAAAAAAGGGGCGGATCGCTCCGCCCCTCTCTCCTGCTGTCGCTGTTGTAGCCGTTACTTCTTGTGGCACTCGCCGCACTTGGTGGGGCCGGCCTTCTTCTGCTCGTGGCATCCCTTGCACGACTTGTGGGCCCAGTCCTTGCCGAACCCCTCGATCTTGCCGGGGCCCTTTTCGTGGCACGACTTACAGTCGCCGACGACCTGCTTGTGCTTCGCATGGTCGAAGGCCACGTTGCCGTTCTTGGCCTCGAAGGTCAGGGTGTCGGCCGCCAGGGCGGCCCCTGCGGTGAAAATGGTGAGGGCCGCTGCTGCAATCAGTCTCTTCATGGTTCATCTCCTTTCGGCGTGTGTGTGGTGCAACCGCATGGGTACAGTGTAGGGCGTATGTCATGACTCTGGTATCGATATCGAGCGGAATGTGACCCGATGTCGGGTCGTCATGAACGAAAAATCAGCCTGTTAGCCCCCCCGGTGACATCCCTTGCAGAGGGTTGGTCCAATCTTCATGGTTTCGTGGCACCCCTTGCATCCCTTGCCGTGGGCCAGCACCTTGTCGAAGCCGTCGATCTTTCCCGGCCCTTTTTCGTGGCATCCCCGACACTGGCCCAGGGCATCCTGGTGCTTCTTGTGGGGGAAGCTCACCTGGCCGATCCGGTTCGGATAGGTGATGGTATCGATGGCGCCGGCCGCTCCGGCGCCGAGGATCACTGCCGCTGCCGCTGCTGCTGACCAGTTGTTCCACTGCATCGCGTTCGCTCCTTGGGAGTAGCTCTGTTCGGGCATGGTGCCCGGGTCGGTAATCCCTTTTGCAAGTTTCCTGCCTTGGATGGGCCGTCCGGCATCGTGCCGCAAAATGCTTCCGTGCCCGTCCGAAAACCTGTTACAATCCTTCCCATGGAGAATCCAGCCGAGAAAAGTGAACGGAGCGCACCGCCCATCGTTGCCATCGACGGGACGGCCATAAAGAGGATCCGTGAAGCCAAGAAGCTGACCCAGCTCTACGTGGCAAGCGTGGTGGGGGTCACCACCGACACCATCTCCCGGTGGGAGAACAACCGCTATCCCACCATCAAGCGCGACAACGCCGAGAAGGTGGCGACGGCCCTGGAGGTTCCCCTCGAGGAGATCCTCCGGCAGGAGGAGCCAGCACCACCCGAACCGGAGCCGGAAGCCGCTCCCCTTCCTTCGACCCGCCGTCAGCGCCTCGCCCCCCTGGTCCTTGCCGCGGGGCTCGGTACCCTCCTGGCGGCGTTACTTGTCGTGATCGTCTTCTCGCGCCGGGGAGCGGTCGAACTTGCGGCAATCAGAACGCTTCCCCTCTTCGGCGCGCCGGGGCAGCTCGTGCCGGTTCAGGTGAAGGTGGAACGACGGGCCGCCACGGGTGGAGGATTCATCGTCAAGGAGCGGATACCGGCCGGCTGGCGGTTCGTCAGCTCCAATCCCCCCGTGACCGGAGAGGTGGGGGAGCGGGAGGTGAAGTGGCTCGTTCCCGGTGGCGCTGAACCGGTCACCATCTCCTATACCCTTCTGGCACCCCGGGAGTTTCCCCTTGGGCAGCAGGTCGAATTCGGCGGCGAGATCGTCCTGGCTAACGGGAATGCCACCCGCAGGGGAACCATTGGCGGCACGGGGAGGCTCACGGTGAATGGCCGTCACTGGGCCGACACCAACGGCGATGGGAGGATCGACGACAACGAGATCATGCCCGCCTACTACCTGGGCGAGGAGATGAAGGGGCTCGGCCTCGACTGGAAGACCATCGAGACCATCTGGAGCAGCGCGGGATACACCTGGAACGAGAAGCTGAAGATCTTCGAGGTGGTCAAGTGAGCGGTCGGCGCTACACCGCCTTCTCCGACGAGCTGCGCCGGGTCTTCGGCTGCCGGGTCCAGCGGATATCGGTGGATGCCGGCTTCACCTGTCCCAACCGGGACGGCGCGGCCGGCACCGGCGGCTGCATCTTCTGCGGCGGCAAGGGCTCAGGTTCCTTCGGCATCAGGCCGGAACTCTCCGTCACCCGCCAGCTCCTCCACGGGAAGGAATTTCTCGCCCGCCGCTACGGCGCCGCCCGGTTTCTCGCCTACTTCCAGCCCTACTCCAACACCTACGCGCCGGTGGAGCACCTGCGGGAACTCTACGACGAGGCCCTGGCGGTGCCGGACGTGGCCGGTCTCATCGTCGGCACCCGCCCCGACTGCCTCCCCACCGATGTCCTCGATCTCCTGGCCGGATACGCCCGCCGCACCTATTTCTGGCTGGAGCTGGGGCTCCAGTCCCCCCTGGACCGGACTCTTGCTCTCCTCAACCGGGGGCACGACTTCGCCGCCTTCGCCGACGCCGTGGCCCGGAGCCGGGAGCGGGGAATCCGGGTCTGCGCCCACGTCATCCTTGGCCTGCCGGGGGAGTCGCGGGAGGAGATGCTCTCCACGGCCGGGATACTGAACGGCCTCGGCGTGGAGGGGGTGAAAATTCACCAGCTCCATGTGATGAAGGGGACGGCGTTGGAGGAAGTACACCGGAGGGGTGAGGTGCGGTGCCTGGAGCGGGATGCATACGTGGGGCTTGTCTGCGATTTCCTGGAGTGGCTCGATCCGCGCATTGTCATTCACCGGCTTGTGGGGGACGCCCCGGCCGATCATCTGGTGGCGCCGCGCTGGTCGCTTCGCAAGGGTGACGTGCTCGGCGCCGTCGATGCCGAACTGGAACGGCGGGGAACGGGGCAGGGTTCGGCGGTGGCGAAGAATGTCAGGGAAGGGTCGACCGAAGGGATCCCCCAGCGGAAGAGTCTGATCTGTCCCTCCAGGTTGCAGTGAACGATCAAGGGATAACGGGTATTCCCCCGGCGGGCAATCCAAAAGACTTCTCCACGACCAAGTTACCGTTTACCGTCCTGGGCCTCCTCGTGCTCCAGCCAGTAGAGCCAGGCGAGCAGTTCCGCCACTGCCCGGTAGAGTTCGGGGGGGATGTAGTGGTCGATGTCTACCTGCATGAGCTGGCTCACGAGGGCCGGCGATTCGTGGACGAAGACCCCGGCCTCCCGGGCGCAGGCAATGATCGCCTCGGCCGTTACCCCGTGCCCCTTGGCCACCACCTGCGGGGCATACTGCCCCTCCCGGTAGGAGAGTGCCACCGCCTTCTTTTCCCGCTCACTGTGTTCCATCTCTCACCATAAAACCGCCGAGCCGCAGACCCGCGGCGCCAAAGCGCTCTTCAAGGCCATCCTGCCGTAATGTGAGGATCTCCGCCGTCCGTCCATCTTCCGCCGCGAGGGTCACGACGATGCCTTCCTTCCCCGAGCGAAGGGTTGCCCGGACAGCCCCCAGGTTGGGGAGTTCCACGGCCACCTCCGTCTGCCACGATCGCTCCCCCTTGCCCCCTTCCGGTTCCCGCTCCTCCACTTTCCACTCCATGTCCTGACCGGGCCAGACCTGGCCGAACCAGGTAAAGACGCCGGTGGTGAGGGTGGTGAGCTGCTCCCGTATAAGGGGAATGGTCTGGGGCTCAACACCTGCCGGGGAGGGCGGCGCCGCCGGGTGTCCCATCCCCCCCCTGTTGACCGGCCCGGTTTCGCCCGGAATTACAACCCGTGTCCCTGCCTCGGAGATGCCCGGGAGAGGGGGAGGTGCGGCTGGCCTGCCGGGAGAAGGTGTGGTCGGCGTACCGTCGCGGAGGGTGGGGTGGGGGCGGTTCTCAGCCGTCGGGCGGGCATCCGGCGCCGGCACGGGAGCGGGGCGCTCGCCCCCTGTCGGCCGGGGGAGAAGGGCGTCGCGGATCTGCGGTGTCTGCTCCCGCTCGGGAGCCGTCATCGTCTGTCCCACGGTTCCCTCGCCGGCGGGCTTGGGTTGGGGGGCTTCGGCCGGCGTCGGTGGGGCCTGCGTGGAGGAGGCTGGCGGCGCGTTGCCGGTGGTGGTGGCCGGAAGAGGTGATGACGTTCCGCCAGCCTGATGGGGCTGCGACGGGGGGAGTGCCGACGGTTCGACTGGCCGGCCCGGGCTTGCTGGCTGGTTCTGGGGCGATGGCGAAGTGGCTGCATGGGGAAGCGGGTCCCGGGACTCGGCAGCCGGAGTCTGTGCCCCTTTCGGGGTACCGGCGGCCGAGTCGGTCCCGGGAAGAGTTTCCCCCTGCGGGGGAACCTGGCCGGCCGCGGGAGGTTCGGTCCCCTGCTGCGTCGGTGCCCCCTGCGGCAGCACGGGCCGGGAAGCTGCGGGAGAGCCGGCCTGCTCCTGCGGCAGCACGTTTGCCGGAACTGCGGGAGTTGTGGATGTCGGAGCCGGGGCCTGGGCGGCCGGTGCATTCGGGGCGCTCGGTGGTGTTGGGGTGCCGTCGGCCGGAAGGCGGCTGGCCAGGGGTGAGAGATTTCCCTGGGGCTCCCGGAGGAGGTCGGTAAGGGGGCGTTCTCCCCGCATCCACTGGGCCAGGTGGGACTCGTAGAAGACCCCGCTCCGGGTGAGGATGTTTTTCAGCCCCTCGGCCAGGAGGGCCGGGTCCCGGGGCGGGCCGGAGATGACCAGGGAAGGGCGGGGGAGGGGAGCCGTGGACGGCATGTCGCCGGCACCCTGGGCCAAGGTGTTGAGCCAGCGCCCCGTGTCGCTGATCTGGACCGGGGTCGCGGAATTGCCCGATTTCGACAGAGCGAAGACCAGCCGCGGTTCTTCGGTGACGAAGGTGAGCTCCACCGCCTGTCCCGGCTGCAGGTTGAGGGGGATCTCCATCCGGAGGAGCTCGTTGGCGATTCGTACCAGGTAGCGGCTGTTGGCGAAATTCGCCATCACC
>CAJPFF010000005.1 GCA_905339345.1 Geobacteraceae bacterium
TTCGATGTCGAGCACCTTCTTACACCGCTCAGTTGCGGCACGGAACGCCAGATCGGGGAAGGGATAGAGGGTGATGGGGCGCAGAAGCCCAACCCTGAGCCCCTTGTCACGGGCGGCTATGACTGCGCTCTTGGCGATGCGCGCTGCCGAGCCGAATGCGGTGACCACGAGCTCTGCGTCATCGAGCAGAAACCCTTCCCAACGGGATTCCTTTTCCTTCAGCTCCCGGTACCGGCCATGAAGTTTCCAGTTGTGGGCCTCAAGCTCTCCATCCCCCAGATAGAGTGACTTTACGACGCGCTGCTCGCCGTCCCCCTTGCCGCGCACGACCCAATCCTTGGGTGGCAACTCCCGTTCGGGGCGCTTGTTGGGGACTATCGACTCTTTCATCTGACCAATGACAGAGTCGCCGAAGATCATTGCCGGAATCCGGTAGAGGTCGGAGAGGTCGAAGGCAAGCATGGTCAGATCATACATTTCCTGAACCGACGAGGGTGCAAGCACAATGATATGGTAGCCGCCATGCCCACCTCCCTTGACCGCCTGGAAGTAGTCGGCCTGGGATGCGTCGATGCCGCCGAGTCCCGGACCTGAGCGGCAGATATTGACAATCACCCCCGGCAGTTCGGCGCCCGCCATGTAGGAGATACCCTCCTGCTTGAGGGAGATGCCCGGGCTGGAGGATGAGGTCATGGCCCGCACGCCGGTGGCTGAAGCGCCGAGCAGCATGTTGATGGAGGCAACCTCGCTCTCGGCCTGGATGAATTCGCCCCCAAGCTTCGGCAGTTCCCGCGACATGTATTCGGGGATATCGCTCTGGGGAGTTATGGGGTAGCCGAAGTAATAACGGCACCCAGCCTCTATGGCAGCCATGGCAAGGGCTTCGTTGCCCTTCATGAACAGACGCTTTGTCAAAGCAACCTCCGTGAATGAATCAGGGAAAACGGTCTATCAAAAATCTGCCTTCAACGGGATGGATCAGGTGTGGCAGACGCGTGCGCATCCAACTGCAACGGTACTACTTGAACACCTTAATGGCAACATCGGGGCAGATCTCCGCACAGAGAGCACAGCCGGTGCATTGGTCCTGGCGTGTAGCCACGGCAGTCACATACCCCTGTTTATTGGTGGTATCACTCATGACGATGAGCTTTCTCGAACAGGCGAGCGTGCATAGCCCACACCCTTTGCAGCGCGATTCGTCTATCTCAATGTGCGCCATGATTCATCTTCCTTTCTCAATACTCGACCCGTATACAGGCAACGGATCAAACCTAGCAGAATTTTTCGAGCAACGTCAATTGCATTTTATTTATGTAAAAAACTGATTTACCGCTTGATTTCGATCTATCTTCACGTTACATATACGGAAAGATACTAACATGACGCACTGATAAAGGGAGGGAACCACATGGCTCCGACACTGTTGGAATTGACTGCAAGCATTGTCTCTTCGCACGCTGCTATGTCAGAACTATCAACCGAGGAACTGGTACAGGAAATCCAGAAAGTGTACACGACCCTGCAGCAACTGGAAGGGGGCGCTCCCGAGGCTGCACCGGCCGAAGAAACAAAAGCTCCCGTCATCAGCCTCAAGAAGGCATTCCAGGCCGACCAGGTCGTCTGCATGATCTGCGGCAAGGATGGGATGAAGACCCTTACCCGCCACCTGGCCCAAGTGCATGACATGAAGCCGCGGGAGTACCGGAAGCAATTCAACATTCCGAGTTCCCAAGCCCTGACCGCCAGGAAATTCTCCGAGGCCCGCAAGAAGATGGCCCAGGACCGGGGCCTCGCCGACAATCTGGCCAAGGCCCGCGCAGTAAGAGCCGCCAATATCCAGGAGAAGAAGGCGGCAGCCGAGAAACCCGCCAAGCCGAAGGGAGCACCGAGGAAGAAGAAGGCATAGCCCACCGTTTTCCACTTCTCTCCGACAAAGCCGCCTCTTCTCAGAGGCGGCTTTGCTATTTCCCCCCCAACGCGATCATGGCCCGGGAGAGGGCTGCGAACTCATGGAGCCCAAGGGTCTCGCCCCTCCTCCCCGGTTCGATCCCGCAACGGTCCAGGGCCTCTGCCAACTCCTCCCCGGACAGCCCCAGACTGGCCCCCTTCAGGCAATTCCAAAGGGTTTTCCGCCGCATGGAAAATGCTCCCTTCACGAGGCGGCGGAAATACTGCTCGTCTCCCACATCCACTCGCGGCGTTTCGAGGGGAACAAAGCTCAGGACGGCGGAGTCCACCTTCGGCACCGGATGGAAGGAGCCGGGCCTGACGATCATTTCGCGCGTTACATCGAAATAAAGTTGGAAAAAGACCGACAGGATGCCGTAGTCCTTGGTCCCCGGCGAGGCGGCAAGCCGGTCTCCCACCTCCTTCTGGAGCATGAGAACCAGGCGGGAGAAAAGGTCGCGGTTGTCGAGAAACGCGAAGAGGACCGGCGTGGAGATGTTGTAGGGGAGGTTGGCGGCTACCTTCCACCGCTCTCCCCCTTCGGGCGAGAGGAGCTCGCGCAGGTCGATCTCCAGGATGTCGCCGTGGACGATATCCACCCGTGTATTGTCACGAAATGCCTGACGTAGCACCGGCACAAGCCGCGTGTCCAGCTCCACGGCCACGAGCCGCGCACACCCCTGGGCCAGAATCTCCGTGAGGGCGCCCTTCCCCGGCCCAACCTCTAGAATCCGGTCGGCGGGTCCGATTTCAACGATGCCCGCTATCCGCGCGAGAACGTTGCGGTCCACCAGGAAGTTTTGTCCCAGCGCCTTGCGGGCGCGGATTCCTTCACCCCTCACGCTTCCACCCTCTTCCGGATTGTGTCCAGGGGCCAGTTCACCAGGGCATCCAGTGCCAGACCGTCGCTGATTCCCCGCGAGAGGTAGAAGTCGCCGGGAACCGCCAGCATGGCGGCATTATCGCTGCAGAGGGGCGGAGAGGGGATGGCTAGCTCGATCCCCCGCTCCGCGGCCTCCCGGGCCATATCGCGGCGCAGGGCGCTGTTGCAGGCGACCCCGCCGGCGACCACGACCCGCCCGATACCCTCGGTTTCGGCGGCGAGAAGGGTCTTGGCCACGAGGACATCGCAGGCCGCCCGCTGGAACGAGGCGCAGAGGTCGCGAAGCATCTGCCCATCATCCTGTACCGGATTCTTGCGGACATGGTTCAGGACCGCTGTCTTGAGGCCGCTGAAACTGAAGTTGAAACTGCCGTCGTGGAGGAGCGGCCGGGGGAAGGTAATCCGCGTCGGATCCCCCTCCACGGCAAGGCGGTCTATCTGGACCCCTCCGGGGTAGGGAAGTCCGAGGAGCTTCGCCACCTTGTCAAAGGCCTCGCCCGCCGCATCGTCAAGGGTCTGACCGAGGGTCGTGTAGCGGCCGATGCCGTCGACCCGGTAGAGGTGGGTGTGCCCCCCCGACACGGCGAGTGCCACAAAGGGAAACGCCACCTCCCGCTCCAGGAAGATGGCCAGGAGATGCCCCTCGATGTGGTTCACCCCCACGATGGGGAGCCGGCGGGCGTAGGCGATGGCCTTGGCGACCGCGGTGCCCACCAGAAGAGCCCCTGCCAGCCCCGGCCCCTGGGTGACGGCAACCCCTTCGATGGCGTCGAGGGTGACCGAGGCCTTCCGCAGGGCCTCGTCGATGACGACCGGGATGGTCTCCAGGTGCTTGCGGGAAGCGATCTCGGGAACGACCCCGCCATAGATCGCATGGTCCTTGACCTGGGTTGCAACAATGCTCGACAGCACCGTGCGCCCGTCGCGAACCACCGCGGCGGCGGTTTCGTCGCAGGATGTCTCGATGGTGAGAAGAAGCATTACAGCAGGTTCGCTGCCAGTTCCGCCAGGTCGGAGCGCTCACCCTTGGTCATGGTGACGTGGCCGGCGATGGCCTGCTCCTTGAAGCGTTCCACCACGTAGGTGAGGCCGTTGGACGAGGCGTCCACATAGGGATTGTCAATCTGGTAGGGGTCGCCGGTGAGGACGATCTTGGTCCCCTCCCCCGCCCGGGTGATGATGGTCTTAATCTCGTGGGGGGTCAGGTTCTGGGCCTCATCGACGATCATGAACTGGTTCGGAATGGAGCGTCCCCGGATGTAGGTGAGGGGTTCGATGTCCATGATCCCCATGGCCATGAGCTCCTTGTACCCCTTGCTGTGGCGCTTTTCGGCCTCGTGACCCGAGAGGAGGAGTTCCACGTTGTCGAAGATGGGCTGCATCCAGGGGGCAAGCTTCTCCTCGATGTCGCCGGGGAGAAACCCCAGGTCGCGACCCATGGGGAAAACGGGGCGGGAGACGAGGAGCCGGTTGTAGATGTTTTCCTCGGCGGTCTTGTGGAGGCCGCCGGCGATGGCCAGAAGCGTCTTGCCGGTACCGGCCTTCCCCACGAGGGTCACGAGCTTGATGGAGTCGTCGAGGAGGAGGTCGAAGGCAAAGGCCTGCTCACGGTTGCGGGGGAAGATGCTCCAGACCCCCTCCTTGCCGGTCTTGAGGAGGGGAACGATCTTCCCGTCTGCAGCCCGGTACTTGCCGAGGGCCGTGTGGGAGGGGTTCGACTCGTCCCGGAGAGTGACGCACTCGTTCGGATAGAACGTCTGCCCAGGCAGTTCCACCCACCCCTGGCCATGGAACCGGTCGACGAGCTCGGCCGGCACGTCGAGTTCGGTGAAGCCGGGATAAAGCTCCTCGATGTCGACCTTGTCCGATTCGTAGTCCTCGGCTTTGAGGCCGATGGCGTCGGCCTTGATCCGCAGGTTCGTATCCTTGGTTACGAAGACGACGGGCGAGCCGCCGTTCTCCTCCATGATCTTGACTGCCACCGCCAGGATCCGGTTGTCTCCCCGCTCCTCCCGCAGCTCGGGGGGGAGGCGCTTCATGATCTTCTCCTCGTACATCTCGACTCGGAGCATGCCGCCTGTTTCAAGGGTTATGCCCGAGGAGAGGGACCCCCTCTTCCGCATGTCGTCAAGGTAGCGGGAGACCTGGCGGGCGTTGCGGCCCGTCTCGTTCATGTCCTTCTTGAAGCGGTCCACCTCTTCGATGACCGTGATCGGAATGATGATATTGTTGTCGACAAACTTGAAAATGGCCTGGGGATCGTACAGAAGGACGTTGGTGTCAAGGACGAAGTTTTTGATCATGGCTCTTCTTTCGCTGGATAAAGTGGAATGCCGACGGACAGCAGGGCCGCCCGCGGGTTGGTTGCTATTTTTCGATGACATGCACCTGGAGGCCCGTCGACAGGGCGAGGATCTTGATAAAGACCGGCCGATCGCGGTATTTGGCGTCGAGGATCACCTCCCCCTCGCGGTTGACTGCCGCAAGGACGCTCTCGGGCGACTCCTTGATGGTGTAGAAGTTGTAAATGCCCGTTGCGTAGAGCTCATCCTTGGTCACCGGTTTCTCGGGGGGAAGCGAACATCCGGCGACAGAGATCATCATGAGACAGATGGCGACAAGGAACTGCTTATTCATTTCACACCCCTTGAAGATCGTTTGACCAGCAAGCATTCACAGTTACTGTGCCCCGCACCCTTCGGAAAGGATGCACGGAAATCATTTGGCGCCAAGGATCGTCCGCATCGCCATGAGAAACGCGTCGATCTCCTCATCTTTGGTGAAATAGCCGGGGCTCACCCTGACCGTCCCCCCGGGATAGGTGCCGATGGTCCGATGGGCGGCGGGAGCGCAGTGGAGTCCTACCCTCACGCAGATGTCAAACTCCTGGTCGAGGCGAAAACCGATGGCCTGCGGGTCGGTCCCTTCGGCCGTGAAGCTCACGAGGGAGCCCCGCGGCTCGCCCGGAAGGGGCCCATGGCAGGTTACGCCCGGCATCGCAGCAAGTCCATCCATAAGGCGGGCAACAAGGTTCTCTTCCCGCTGGCGGATTACTTCCAGGCCTACGGTGCGGATGAAATCGATGCCCGCCCCAAGCCCGGCGATGCCCGGCAGGTTGTGGGTTCCGCTCTCGAACCGCTCGGGCATGGCATCCGGCTGTTCCATCCCCGACGAGTACCCCCCCGTCCCCCCGACAATAAGCGGCTCCAACTCCACACCGTCAGCCACGTACAGAACGCCGGTTCCCTGGGGCCCCATGAGCCCCTTGTGTCCCGGAACCGCCAGGAGGTCGATCCCCATGGCCGGCGCGTCGATGGGGATCATTCCCGCACTCTGAGCCGCATCCACAAGGACAAGGGCTCCGGCGCGGCGGGCCACAGCGGCAATGTCTCCGACCGGCTGGATGGCTCCGGTCACATTGGAGCAGTGGGCCAGGGCCACGAGCCGCGTCGAGGGGCGCATGGCGGCGGCAATCTGGTCCGGCGTGACAATGCCGCGGCGATCGGCCTCGACCCAGGTAATCTCGGCTCCGCGCTGCCCAGCCAGGTGGAGGGGACGGACGAGCGAATTGTGTTCCGCAGAGGTGGTGATCACATGGTCGCCGGATCTGATCAGCCCGAGCACCGCCAGATTAAGGGACTCCGTGGCGCTGTGGGTGAAGACCACCCGCGACGAGTCGCCGATGCCGAAAAGGGATGCCGCCGCCTCCCTGGTTTCGAAGAGAAGGCGGGTCGCCTCCAGACCGCGACGGTACCCTCCCCTTCCCGGGCTGACACCGACTTCCCGGAGCGCAGTGCTTACCGCTTCATAGACCGATTCGGGCTTGGGATACGACGTGGCGGCATTGTCAAGGTAAAGCGACATGGGGAAAAACCTACCATGGCATCGGCTATTTAGCAACGGAATTCAGGGTCGCCAGATGGGGCCGCGCCCTGAGCACCGGGTTCACCAGAACCCTTCCCCGAGTGGGGTCCTGCACATGGTGGAGCAGGCGTTTTTCGAGCGATGGCTCGGCATCTCCCCACCAGTTGGCAACGGCCCTGAAATCCTCCCCGCCAGCGTTGTCGATGTCGTAGCGGCCGTTACCGGAAAAGGCGTTTCCCCAGGCAATCCCCCTGCCATCCTCGACCCGAAGGCCGATGGCGCCGTTCGTCGCAATCTCGTTTCCGAACACCCGAACCCGGGAGCGGACAAGATGAATGCCCACGTCGCGGTTATCCACGATCCGTGCCGCCGTCACCTTTCCCTCGCAGTCCCAGAGAACGATGCCGGAGCCGTTTGCCTGAAAAAGGGCGCCGGCGATGCTGAGCCGGGATGCAGCCGCGGTTAGAGCCGTCTCTGTGTTGCCCTCAAACCGGGCCCCCTCCAGAAAAATGGAGCCGCCGCGAACCGCCATGCCGAGGCGGTTACCACGTACAGCCACGTCCCGAACATCCGATTCGCTCTCCACGAGGTCTATGCCGACAGCGCAGCCCGAAGCTCCGCCGCCACTGACCGTGACGATGGAGTCCTGGAACCGCGCGCCGGTTCCGCAGGCGGCAAAGGAGACCTGCCTGAGGGTGACAGTGGAAAAGGAGGCGTCGATACCGGCAGCCGCCCCCTCGACACGGCACTGCTCCAGGAGGTTCTTTTTCTCGCTGGCAAGGAAGATGATCCCCTGCCACTCGCCGGCTTGGGGATCGGCAAAAATGGATGTGAACCGGACCGGAGCCTCAGAGCTTCCCCGGGCCACGAGCCGGCCCTGGACAAGGAGGAGCGGGCCAGCACCCTCCCCCGGCGCCGTCCGTCGAAAACGGACAACGGTCCCCGGCTCAAGGGTGAGGGTTGTCTGGGGCGCCACCGTGAGGGAGCCTTCCACAACCACCTCGCCACTCCAGACCGTGTCTTCGGTGAGGAAGGCGTCGCGGTAAAACCGCTCTGCTGAAGTGGCCATGGGAGGCGCGAGGCGCGATACCCCCGGAAGCGCCGGAATCTCCTGCGTACGGGCAGCGGCAGATCTGTTCACGGGAGACAGCGCGGGCAAATCCGGAACCCGTTGAGATTCCACCGTGACAGGAGCCGTTTTGGGCACTCCGGTCGAAGCCGCCCCATGCACAGCCCCAGGGGAAACACGAACATCCCCCTTGCCGAAAAAACTAGAAACCGTGCCGCACCCTCCAAGGAGCGCCACTGCACAGAGGGATGCAAAGAGCCCGGCAGAGGTCCTGACCGTCGCTATCGTGGAACGTCTCATCGTTTTTCTCCCTCGGTGCGATAGTGGACCCTGTTCTTTCCGCACTCCTTGGCCCGATAGAGGAGTCCATCCACGCTCTTGAGGAGCTCGTCGCGGGTCTCACCGTCCCGGGGGAAAGAGGCCACGCCGACACTTGCGGTCACGCCATGGGGGGCAATCCCCTGCAGTTCGCCGGCGCTCTTGTGCTCCACGAGTTCCCGGAGCCGCTCGGCCACCTGGAGTGCGCTCGGGAAATCCGTTTCCGGCAGAAGCACGATGAACTCCTCGCCACCGTAGCGAAAGGCGAAATCGGTGCTGCGCAACGCCTCGGCAAGAATGTCTCCCATGGCCCCCAGAACCTTGTCGCCATGGGGATGGCCGTAGGTATCATTGAACTTCTTGAAGTCGTCCACGTCCATCATGATGAGGGAAAGGGGCTTATGGTAGCGTTTGGCCCGGTTCAGCTCCCTGCCGAACATCTGCTGGAAGTAGCGATGGTTGTAGAGGCCCGTCAGGGCATCGGTTATGGCCATGAGCCGCGTCCGGGTATGGAGCTGGGCATTGTCGATGGCCATGGCGGCAAAGGAGGCAAGAACGTCCAGGAGCTTCAACTTCTCACGGTCGAACTCCCGTGGAACGAAGTCGTCAAGGTAGAGAATGCCGACAAGCCGGCTCTGGACCTTGAGGGGGATGCAGACCAGGGATCTGATTCCCTCCTTGAGAGTGATGGGGTTGATGGAGAACGGAGTATTTTCGGTGTCGTTGACGAACAGGATCTCCCCGCCGGTGACTACCCGCTCGGTTAGCCCGCCCGGGTGAAGCTCCCACCGCTCGGTCGTGACGAATTCGGGGGTAAGCCCCTTATGGGCGTGGAGGGTCAGATCGCTCTGCACGCTGTCGTAGAGGGCGATGCTTCCAGCAGGTGCTTCGGCGAAGCGCATTGCACTGGTCAGGATCTCCTGGAGGACCTGGTCGAGATCAAGGGTTGAGACCACGGTCCTCGCCACCCCGATCAGGTCTTTCAGTGCGTGAACTTCCGCTTCGAGGAGCTCTGTACTGCATTCGTTGCAACGATCCATGGGCCGATTCCGTTCTTAAGAAAAATCAAAAATATTTATCACAGATCCTGCAGCTTGTAAATTACCCGCGGCCCTTTCCCGTGCCCGAAAAACCGGCAATAAGGCTAATGTACTGTTGAATCAACCCGTTAGAGCGGTATTTTTTACTCCTTGACAGACCATACATATTGTGGCTATTCTTTCGCCTCACCACAACATATATGGCAAACAGCCTTTCATACGACACCAGCCACCAGCGCGGCAGAAGGAGAAAACCATGGCAGAAACGAAGACGACCACCGATATCCCCGGGCTTTCGAAAAACGCCCGTACCGTCCTTGAGAAACGCTACCTCAAGCGCGACACCGAGGGGAAGGTTCTCGAAACCCCCGCCGACATGTTCCGGCGCGTGGCCGAGGCCATTGCCGTTGCTGACCGCAACTTCGACAAGAAGGCCGACACCAAGGCCCTTGCCCAGAAGTTCTACGACCTGATGACCTCCTTCGAGTTCCTCCCCAACTC
>CAJPFF010000006.1 GCA_905339345.1 Geobacteraceae bacterium
CCCTCCGGCAGCTTCGCACCACCTCCTCTGGTACTCCCTTTCAGGATGGAGGCTTCCAGAGGCGTAAGAGGGCAGCGCGAAGAGCAGGGCCGCTATGAGAGCTTTCAAAAGCATCCGTCAAATATACACCCGAAAGCAGGATTTGCAACGCCGGCGGCTTGCCGGGAGCCTTCTTATAGGCTATAGTTTTGAAAAAAGCTGCGGGGAATGGCCGATGGCTCAGGGTTTGAAAGCGGAAAGGCTCGTAGATTACGCGCTGGGGCTCAAATACGCATCAATCCCCGGACAGACGGCCCGTGAGGCCAAAAGAAGACTCATAGACGCCTTCGCCTGCATGCTCGGGGCTTTCAAGGAGCCACCTGCGAGGATAGCGCGGGAGGCAGCCCCTCAGGTCGCGGCAGGGCTACGCGCTACGATACTCGGCTCGGCGCAGCAGACGACGCTCGAGGCGGCGGCCTTTGCCAACGGCACATTGATAAGGGCGCTCGACTTCAACGACACATACCTCTCGAAAGAGCCTGCCCACCCCTCGGACAACATCGCCGCCTGCATTGCGGCGGCGGAAGCGGCTGGCAGGAGCGGGGAAGATTTTCTGACCGCGATGATCGCGGCCTACGAGATACAGTGCAGGCTCTGCGACTCGGCGAGCTTGCGGGCAAAGGGCTGGGACCACGTTGCCTACGGGGCGTTCTCTTCAACCGCTGCCGCTTCCATGCTGCTCGGTCTTTCGAGGGAAGAGGCGATAAACGCAGTTAACATAGCCGCTACCGTCTCTCCTGCCTTGAGGCAGTCGAGGGCTGGAGAGCTTTCGATGTGGAAGGGTTGCGCGTTTGCCAACACATCAAAGGACGCGCTCTTTTCTGCTCTGCTCGCCAAAGGCGGCATGACCGGGCCGTCCCCGGTTTTCGAAGGGGAGTTCGGCTTCGAAAGGGTCGTCTCGGGCCCGATCGGGCTTTCCGCCAATTTCGGCGGTGAAAACGGGGAAGGCTTCAAGATAGACGAGACCTACATAAAGTTCTACCCAGCCGAATACCACTCTCAGAGCGCCATCGGCGCGGCCATAGACCTGAGAGCCGAGATAG
>CAJPFF010000007.1 GCA_905339345.1 Geobacteraceae bacterium
ACGCCGCCGTGGGCGCCGTTCACGTAGACCGGGTTGTAGTCGTAGGTGAAGATGTACTTGAAGGTTACTTCCGGTTTCTTGGACACGAGTGCTTCTCCTTCCTTGCCATAAATTGGGAATAGTCCCCGTATGTTCGCGGAGCTGTAAAACCGTCATCGAAAAGGGGGAACCGCCTCTCTGGCGGCTCCCCCTTAATACCACGTTACCGTGACGGTTTCGAGTATTTTCGTTAGTCGTGATTCACGCCATGACGATGAGAAGGTCTTCCTTCTCCACCTTGTCGCCTTCCTTGAACTTCACCTCGGCGACGGTGCCGTCCTCCTTGGCCTTGATGTTGGTCTCCATCTTCATGGCCTCGGTGACCATGAGGACGTCCCCGGCCTTGACCTCGTCGCCGGCCTTGACGTTGAGCTTCAGCACCTTCCCCGGCATGGGAGCGCCGACATGCTTCGCGTTCCCCTTGTCGGCCTTCTCCCGCACCGCCTCGTCGGTCTGGACCGACTGGTCGCGGACCACCACACTCCGGGCGTTGCCGTTCAGCTCGAAGAAGATGTGCCGAGTGCCGTCGGGGTGGACCTTGCCGATGGCGTTCAGCTTGAGGATGAGGGTCTTGCCCGGTTCGATCTCGATGGAGGTCTCCTGCCCCGGCTCCAGGCCGTAGAAGAAGATGGGGGTCGGGATGACCGAGGTATCAGAGTACTCATGGCGGTGTTTGTGGAACTCCGGGTAGACATGGGGGTAGAGGATGTAGCTCATGAGGGACTTGTCGTCCACGGGGTGGCCGACCTTCTCCTCCACCTTGAGCCGCTCCTCGTCAAAGTCGACCGGCTCCAGGAGCTCGCCAGGGCGGCAGGTGATGGGCTCCTCACCCTTCAGGACGATCTTCTGGAGTTCCTGGGGCCACCCCTGGTAGGGTTGGCCCAGCATCCCCTTGAACATGCCGACGACCGACTCGGGGAAGGCGAGCTCGCTACCCTGGGTGAAGACATCCTGCACGTCCAGGTTATTCTTGACCAGGAACATGGCCATGTCCCCCACCACCTTGGACGACGGGGTAACCTTCACGATGTCGCCGAAGAGGAGGTTCACCTTGTGGTACATCTCCTTGCACTCCTCCCAGCGGTCGAGGAGCCCGAGCCCCGCCACCTGGGGCTTGTAGTTGGAGTATTGGCCGCCGGGGATCTCGTGGTGGTAGACCTCGGCGGTGCCGTTCTTGAGCCCCGACTCGAAGGGGGCGTAGTAGTCGCGCACCGTCTCCCAGTAGTTGGCCAGCTTCTGGAGCCCCTCCTCGTCCAACTGGGTGTCCCACTCGGTCCCTTTCAGGGCCGCCACGAGGGCGTTCAGGTTCGGCTGGGCCGTGAGCCCCGACAGGGACGACAGGGCCGCGTCGACAATGTCGACCCCTGCCTGGCAGGCCATGAGGAGCGTGGCGCTGCCGTTGGATGAGGTGTCGTGGGTGTGGAGATGGACCGGGATGCCGATGTTCTCCTTGAGGGCCTTGACGAGCTTGTACGCTGCAAACGGCTTAAGGAGCCCCGCCATATCCTTGATGGCGAGGATGTGGGCACCCATCCGCTCCAACTCCTTGGCCATGCTCACGTAGTATTCCAGCGGATACTTGTCCCGGGTCGGGTCGGTGATGTCGCCGGTGTAGCAGATGGCAGCCTCGCAGATCTTGCCGCTCTTGCGCACCGCTTCCATGGCCACGGCCATGCCGCGGGTCCAGTTGAGGGAATCGAAGACCCGGAAGATGTCGACGCCGGAGGAGGCCGCCTCCTCCACGAAGCGCTGCACCACGTTGTCCGGGTAATTGGTGTAGCCCACGGCGTTGGATCCCCGCAGAAGCATCTGGAAGAGGATGTTGGGGATCGCCTCGGAGAGCTTGTGGAGCCGCTGCCACGGGTCCTCCTTCAGGAAGCGCATGGAGACGTCGAAGGTGGCGCCCCCCCAGCACTCCAGGGAGAAGAGCCCTGCCCCCAGGAACGAGGTAGGCTCGGCGATCTTCAGAAGATCATAGGTGCGGACCCGGGTGGCCAGGTTAGACTGGTGGGCATCCCGCATGGTGGTGTCGGTGAGGAGGAGCCTCTTCTGCTCCAGGATCCACTTGGAGAGCCCTTCGGCGCCGAGTTTCATGAGAAGGTCGCGGCTCCCGGCGGGGCGGGGCTGGGTGAGATCCACCTCCGGCACCCGGGCCTCCATGAGTTCCGCCGACTTGAGAGGCTTGGTGATTCCCGGCGAGCCGTTGACGATGACATCGCCAAGGAAGCTGAGGACCTTCGTCGCCCGGTCCTTCTTCTCGACAATCTGGAGAAGCTCCGGGTGCTTCTCGATGAAAGAGGTGTCGCACGTGCCCCCCAGGAATACCGGGTGGGTGATGACGTTCTCCAGGAAGCCGATGTTGGTCTTGACCCCCCGGACCCGGAACTCCTGGAGCGAACGGTCCATGATGTGGGCCGCCTCTTCGAAGGTGAGCCCCCATGAGGTGACCTTCACCAGCAGCGAATCATAGTGGGGTGTAATCACCGAGCCGGTGAAGGCGTTCCCCGCATCGAGCCGCACGCCGAAGCCGGCCGATGAGCGGTAGGTGGTGATGGTGCCGAAGTCGGGAGCGAAGTTGTTGTTCGGGTCCTCGGTGGTGATCCGGCACTGGATGGCGTACCCCCGCATGTCGATGGCGGCCTGGTTCGGGATGTTGATGGGGGCGTCGGACAGCTTCTTCCCCTCGGCAATGAGGATCTGTGCCTGCACCAGGTTGCGGCCGGTGATCATCTCGGTCACCGTGTGCTCCACCTGGATGCGCGGATTCATCTCGATGAAGTAGAAGTTCCCCTCCTGGTCCAGGAGGAACTCCACGGTGCCGGCGTTGCGGTAGCCGACCTGGCCGGCGATCTTCAGGGCCGCGGCGCAAATCGCTTCGCGGGTTTCCTGGCTCAGACAGAGGGAAGGCGCAAACTCCACCACTTTCTGGTGGCGGCGCTGGATGGAGCAGTCCCGTTCGAAAAAGTGGACCAGGTTGCCATGCATGTCGCCGAGGACCTGGACTTCGATGTGCTTCGGATTCTCCAGGTAGCGCTCCAGGAAAACCGCCGGGTTGCCGAAGGCCGCCTTGGCCTCGCTGCGGGCAGCCACGATCCCCTCAAGGAGCTCCTTCTTGGTGCGGGCCACCCGCATCCCCCGTCCGCCTCCACCGGCCGCCGCCTTGATGATGATGGGGTAGCCGTAGTTCTTGGCGAAGATGAGGGCCTCTTCCTCATGCTCAATGGGCTCCTCGGTGCCGGGAACGGTGGTGACGCCGGCAGCCATGGCAACTTTTCTGGCCGAGACCTTGTCGCCCAGGGCCCGCTGCATTTCGGCCGTTGGTCCGATGAAGGCTATTCCCGCCCCTTCGCACTTTTCGGCGAACTCCGCGTTCTCCGAAAGGAAACCGTAGCCGGGATGGATGGCGTCCACGTCATGGTGCTTGGCAATGGCGATGATCTCGTCGATGCCGAGATAGGCGTCGATGGGGCTCTTCCCCTTCCCCACCTGGTAGGCCTCATCAGCCTTGTAGCGGTGGAGCGACAACTTGTCCTCCTCCGAATAGATGGCCACCGTGCTGATGCCGAGCTCCGTGCAGGCACGGAAAATGCGGATCGCAATCTCACCACGGTTGGCAGCCATTACCTTCCTGAACTTTCTCTTCTCCATCCGGTCCTCCCTCGCGGTTTTTACGTAAAATAAAACAAATACAACTACAATAAAACTTTATTCAAACTAAAATTATTTCGTTATTTTGAATAGTTAGGCGCAATTTTACACCTTGCGCATGAAATCAAATTGACGAATTGTTGTCAACAATAAACTTTTGTTTTACACCATTGCAAACCCGCCCGTAGACACGAAATTTTTTCCCTTAACAACCCCGTCCCGAGGTGGTACGATTTGTACTGTTTTCATTTCAGCCAAGGAGATACCACCGCATGCACGTATTAAAAACAATCCGCGGACAGATCATCACCCTTTCGGCGCTCGCCCTTCTCGCCGGAACCGCCATGGCGGCCGATGCACCTGCGGCCAAGACCGCCGCGAAAGCCGGCGAGGCTTCTTCTCCCACGACGGTGGTTGCCCGGGTGAACGGAGTCGACATCATCAAAGCCGAACTGGAGCGGGCGAAAAAGGTCATCCTCTCCCGAAACCAGATGGGGCAGGCCACCATGAATGACGAGATGTCGAAGAAGGTGGAGGAAGCGGCCCTCAACCAGATCATCGCCAAGGAACTCCTCTACCAGGACGGCAAGAAGCTTGAAATCAAGGATCTGGACAAGCGGGTTCAGGAGAAGGTGGCCGAGAACAAGGCCCGCTTCAAGTCCCCGGCCGACTACGAGAAGGCCCTGAAGGAAATGGACATGACCGAGAAGGAGGTCGAAACCTTCACCAAAGAGGACATGGTCATCGGCAACCTGATCGAAACCAAAATTGTCGCCACTACCAAGGTCACGGACGACGAAGCAAAGAAATTCTACAACGACAACAAAGACAAGTTCCGCCAGGCCGAGTCGGCCCGCGCCAGCCACATCCTTGTGGGAGCAGACCAGAAAGCCTCGCCGGAAGAGAAAAAGAAGGCCAAGGAGAAGGCCGAGGCGCTTCTCAAACAATTGAAGGGGGGCGCCGACTTCGCCGAACTGGCCAAGAAAGAGTCCTCCTGCCCCAGTTCGGCCCAGGGGGGCGATCTGGGCTTTTTCGGCAAGGGACAGATGGTTCCCGAATTCGAGAAAGCCGCCTTCGCCCTCAAACCGGGCGAGGTGAGCGATGTGGTGGAAACCCAGTTCGGCTATCACATCATCAAACTGGCCGAGAAGAAGGACGCTGAAACCGTCCCCTTCGAGGAAGCCAAGGAGCGGATCGTCCAGTTCCTGACCCAGCAGAAGGTTCAGAAGGGGATCAGCGACCGCGTTGAGGAACTGCGGAA
>CAJPFF010000008.1 GCA_905339345.1 Geobacteraceae bacterium
CCTCTGCGAGCCCTTCTCGGCCCACAAGGCGGCCCGACTCGGCATCATCGCCGATGTGGTTCCTGCCCTCAAGGTGGGGGGAAAATTCGTCGCCAACCCCACCGTCGTCACCGACCGGATGCTTGACGAGTATGGCAGGATCGTCCATGGCGAATTCAGGACCGGCGCTGCCTTTAAGGAAGGGCAGGCCCAGATCAAGGAAGGGGAGATTGATCTCGGCCTCCTGGATCAGAAGGTCGAGGAACTGTGCGCCAAGCTTCTGGAGACCTTCCCCGAGTGCATGACCAAGAGCCTGGAAGAGCTGCGCAAGCCCAAGCTTCAGGCGTGGAACCTCAACAAGGAAAACTCCCGTGCATGGCTGGCGCTCAACATGATGAACGAGGCCCGCACCGGCTTCAGAGCGTTCAACGAAGGGACCAAGGAGACCGGCCGCGAGATCGACTTTGTCAAGCTTCGCCAGGGGCTGGCCAAGGGAACGCCCTGGACCGAGGAATTGATCGAGAGTCTGATGCCGACTGGCAATAAGTGACAGGAAGACACTTTCACTGATTCGGAGCGTCTGTATCTTTGAAGAGGGAACAGATGAAAGTCAAGAAGCTGGATCACCTTTGCATTGCGGTTAAAGATCTTGATGCGGCACGCAAGCTCTGGGAACCTGTTCTCGGCAAGTGCGGTCCCGACGACTCCTACGTGGACGAGCCAGAGAAGATTCGTGTAGCACGTTACTGGATCGGGGAGGTGGGTTTCGAGTTGATGGAATCCACCTCACCCGACGGACCCGTTGCCAGGTGGATCGAGAAGAACGGCGAAGGGATTATGCTGTTCGGCCTCAATGTGGCTAACACCCGGCAGGCAATAGAGGAATTGGAGGGGATGGGTTATCCCTTCATTCCCCCTGCCAACCCTCTTCCTGGCGATGGTACAGGAAAAGCCCGGCCATTTCGGGACTGCGAGTATGCACTGCTTCATCCGAAAAGCATGAATGGTGTGCTCCTCGAAATCATCGATTATCAGTGGCGGGAGCTGTAACCATCCAGTTGGGCCTCCTGAAAAAGCAAGGCTGTAGTTCCAGTGATAAAGCCGTAATCTAAAACAAAAAAGGGACAAATAAAAAACAGTTTGACAAAAAGAAGTATTGTGGTACCATAATACCAAAGCGGTGAGGAAAAGGTGTTGTGGTGCTGCCATAAGAAATGACACAGGGATAGCAGACCGATAGCCGGAGCGGCATTCAGTTAATGTGGAAGGGGAGAAAACATGAGGTATGCAGAGACCGGATATGTGCTTGAAGTCGATCTGACCAAGGGAAGCATAGAGAGGGTGGCGACTGATCCGAAAGACACCGAGCTTTATCTCGGGGGGTTGGGGACGAACGCCAAACTGCTGTGGGACAGGGTCCCCCCTGAAGTTGATCCTTTTTCACCCGACAATCTTCTGATATTCGCTGCCGGTCTGCTGTGCGGAACGCCTGCAACCGGGTGCAACCGCACCATCGTCTCCACCATTTCTCCGCAGACGAGGCTGATGGCGTTTTCGATGATGGGTGGCTTCTGGGCGCCTGAATTGAAGTATGCCGGTTATGACAAGGTGATCCTCCGCGGCAAGTCGCCCGATCTGGTCTATCTCTGGATCAACAACGACCAGGTGGAGATCCGTGACGCCTCCCATCTGCGGGGCAAGGGGGCGATAGAAACCGCCGAGATCATCAAGAAAGAGTTGAACCAGCCGGCGGCCCAGGTGGCGGCTATCGGTCTGGCCGGTGAAAACCGGGTCTATTATGCCTCCGTCGAGCAGGGGAGATCCAGTGCAAGCCGTGGCGGTATTGGCGCCGTCATGGGCGACAAAGGGGTCAAGGCCGTTGTCGTACGGGGGACAAAGGATATCTGCGTTGCCAAGCCGCAGGAGTACATGGACCTTTGCAACGAGGTGCTCGACTACATAAAACATCGGGAGGAGAATCCCATTCCCGACGTCATGCCCATTCTGGCTGGACTGGGGTCGCCCCAGGAGATGAAGGTCCATGATGAGAAGTGGCACACCGAGAACTTCAACTGGGGTAACGCGCGCACCCGCCGGAAGGACTTCTGGACCGAGGAAGTTGATCATGCGTGGGCCGAGACGATGGAGAAGGCCCGGACGCGTCTGATCAGCTGTTACAACTGTCCGATGAAGTGCGGAGCGACCATTTCCATGGAGGGGCTTCCGACCTACATGATGAAATGCTTCACCAAGCTCACCTATACCATGGCCGCCTATTCGGACCTGGATTTTGGCCTCAGGATCGCCCAGAAAGCTACCGAGTACGGCCTGGACGGTTTTTCGGCGCCGCAGGTGATGGCGTTTGCCCTTGAACTCCTCGAAAAGGGGATACTGACCGACGCCGACTTCCCGGGGATGCCGGAGGATAACGAAGGGAGATTTTACTATCTGCTGGAAAAAATCGTCCGGCGGGAAGGAATCGGCAATGTGCTGGCCAACGGAACCTATTGGGCGGCGCAGGAGATCGGCAATGGCGCCGAAGACTATGCACACAACAACATCAAGAAGCATGAGCAACTGCCGCTCAAGCTCTCCATGCTTAACCCCATCTACTACCTCATGTATTGCACCGGGGAGAAGATAAACATCACCCAGATCGAAGGGCAGTTCCCCCAGGCGCCCTATCCCAAGCTGGAGCAGCGGGAAGCCTTCGTCAAGGACTGGTTCCAGGTTCCCGATGACAAGTTCAAGCAGATTTTCCTGGATTGGGAGCCGCGCGGTGAAAAGTCCATGCCGCACTATCCGACAGTTGACATGTGCTGTGACATCGTTGACTGGCAGGAGATGATGCATTACATCGATGACGCCCTCGGACAATGTGCCGGTCTGTCGTCATTCCCCCTGAAGCCCCCCTACCACATCCACAACTATCCGAAGTTCATCTCGGCAGGTGCAGGCATCGAAATGGACAAGGATAAACTGACCAAGGCGGCCAAGAGATACCGGACCCTGGTCAGGGCCATCAATATCAGAAGGGGCATGAGAAGGGTCGATGAGATGCCGCCGGCGAACCACTGGAAAAACAGGTTCCCCGAGCTTGAGAAGGAGCTTCTGGATTCGTATTACACGCTCAAGGGCTGGAATGAAGACGGTATCCCCACCAAGGAAACCCTGGAAGAGCTGGGCCTGGGCTACGTGAGCGAGGAATTCATCAAGCGCGGGATTCTGACGGCCGGTTAAAGGGTCGGCTCCTGACAGGCTTCAGCGGCAAATGAGACATTTCAGAGTGGAGGGCTAGAACCGTGAACAGCGACACGAAGAAGAGAATAGTCAAAACCATAAATATCGATGCCGACAAGTGCAACGGTTGCCGGGCCTGCGAAGTAATCTGCTCCGCCTTCCACGCCATGCCGAAGTACAGCAGCAACAATCCGGCCCGGTCCCGTGTCCGGGTGGTTCGTGATCCTCTCCGGGATATCTATGTTCCTCTCTACGCGGGTGAGTACACGGAGTCGGAATGTATCGGCAGGGACAAATACATCATCGACGGCAAGGAGTACGACGAGTGCGGCTTCTGCCGGGCTTCCTGTCCGTCCAGGGACCTGTTCAGGGAACCGGATTCCGGCCTTCCCCTCAAGTGCGACCTCTGCGATGGCGAGCCCGAGCCCCTCTGTGTCAAGTGGTGCCTGGTCGGCGCCCTGAGCGTTACGGAGAGGGAAGTGGAGGAGCCCGATGAGAGCGTGAAGCGGGGCGAGATGGAAATCGGCCTGGAATCGCTCATAAGCAGGTTCGGCGCGGACGTGGTTGCCGATACGGTTGAGCAGCTCACCAAGAAACGCTAACTCGAC
>CAJPFF010000009.1 GCA_905339345.1 Geobacteraceae bacterium
ATTGATCCCAAGCTGGCGGATGGCTATCGAAGAACCACACTCCGAGGGGGCGAGCTCTTGCTTTGCGTGCGAGGAAATACGGGGATTATTTCCATCACTGCTCCAGAACTGGCTGGTGCGAACGTTACGCGGGGCATAGTCCCAATAGTATTTGACCCATCGTTACTTTCGCAGGACTTTGGATATTTCATGATGATTTCCGAAGCTGTCCAAAGCCAGATCAGAGCAAAAACCTATGGTGCTGCACTGATGCAAATTAATATCGGCGACTTGAGGAAAGTTGTGGTCTCGTTTCCTTCACTGCCAGAACAAAAGAACGTGGCTGCGAAACTCGATGAGCTTTCCGCCGAAACCCAACGCCTCGAATCCCTCTACCAGCGCAAGCTCGCCGCGCTCGACGAGCTGAAGAAGTCGCTGCTGCATCAGGCATTCAGCGGGGCGCTGTGATATGCCGTCATTCCCGCGCAGGCGGGAATCCAGCGAAGACAAGTAATCCGCGTAGCGGACAAAACCTTGATGTTGCCCCGCTACGCGGAATTATTCAATCAACTGGATTCCCGCCTGCGCGGGAATGACGGGCTGTTTTTACATGTCCGCGCCATCGACACATCGGCAAGATATGTCGATAAAACACGAAAAAATCGACATGAAGCGATTTGTTCAGGGTGTTGCATGTAACACAAAAGTGGGCTACCATGCGTTACATGTAACATATGCTTTTTGGAGAACAGCCATGAGAACAAGTACATCTGATCGGGTTCAGCGGCATCGCGCCGCATTGCGTGCGTCCGGGCTGCGCCCGGTGCAGATTTGGGTGCCGGATACGCGCCGCCCAGGCTTCGCCGAGGAGTGCCGCCGCCAGTCGTTGTCGTTGCAAGGCGATGCGCATGAGCGCGAAACCGCCGATTGGCTTGAGGCAGCAGGCGACCGCGCGGACTGGCAATGAGGCGCGGCGACCTTGTGACGGTGGCGTTGCAGGGCGATCTGGGCAAGCCGCGCCCGGCGTTGGTTATTCAGTCCGATCTGTTCGACATGCACCCTTCCATTACCGTCTTGCCTGTGACCAGTG
>CAJPFF010000010.1 GCA_905339345.1 Geobacteraceae bacterium
GCTCCAGTCACGACAACGCAGATCGACCAGACAATGATCTGGGCCTTGGGATCGCTGGCACCGGGCGCTACCGTGAACTTCAACGTCGTTGCCCAGGCAAGCAACACGGCTGTTCCAGGTGCGTCAGTTGTGAACACCATCAACGCAACATCTTCTACGGGCGAAGAGAGTCTGGTCAACAATACGGCTAGCGTCACCACGACGCTGCGCGGTTCAGATTTATCTGTGATGGTCAGTGCGCCCGCCAGTGTAGGACAAGGACTTCCCCTGACGTACACGCTCACCATTCGAAATACCGGGTTAGCGGTGGCGCACGGTGCGATCGTCACCGACGTTCTGCCAAGCCAGATCGAGTATTTGACTCACACTGCGCCCGTGGCTGTGACACAAAATGGTCAGACTTTAACCTGGTCACTGAATTCTCTACCACCCAACGCCGTAGTTACCTTTAATGTGCTGGGCGTGGCAGCCGAGATGGCCGTGCCTGGCACACTGGCCGCCAATCGGGCGGAAGTGACAACCTCAGACAGTTACGAGGAAAATACGGCCAACAACGTCTATACGGCGACGACGACCATTGTCGGCGCAGATCTCAGGGTACAAAAGAGTGGTCCTGCATCTGGCGTGGTGGGTCGTGAAGTGACGTACACGCTGACAGTGGCTAATCAGGGTCAACTGGTGGCGCGCAATGTGATCCTGACCGACACGTTGCCCGCCGCAGTCGGCTTCGTGCGGCAAGCCAGTTCGTATTCCCTCACCCAAAGTGGCCGCGCCTTGACCTGGAACTTGCCTGATTTGAATGTGGGCCAATCCGTTCAATTCGAGGTGGTGGCCGTGATCAGTCCCACCGCGGCCTTAGGCACCAACTTGGTTAATCAGGCCACGGCGTCCACCTCCAGACCCGAAGGGAATCTCACTAACAACACTGCTTCAGCCCAAACCACGGTTGTCCCTGGATACTTGTTCTCGGCTGAACTGCTTCCTGCCGAGCAAACGGCGGGGATTGGCGTCACAGCCACTTACCAGGTGCGGATTCACAATACCGGCAACCTGCCCGATCAATTTAGATTGGCGCTGTCAGGGCTTGATCATCCATCCTGGTATACCCTGTCGCCAGCGGCGTTGACGCTGGCCCCCGGAGAAGTGGGACAGGCGCTGGTGAGCGTGTATACCGCTGATTGCAGCGCTGCAGGTCCTCACTACTTTAACGTTGAGCTGACTTCCGTAGGAAATGGCCGCTCGCAAGTTCTCATTGGTCAGCTGGCTCTCACCCAACAGCCCACTATCTCAAATCTTTCTCCCGTGGACGACACGACCATTGGCTCAACCAGCATGTTGTTCAACTGGCGGACCGCGACGAACGCGACCAGCAGGGTGGAGATCTGGCGGAGTGACGATATCACTAACAGCCAAACCTTTACCGGCACGCCCGGTCTGTTGCACAGCGTCAATGTACTGGGATTGGCGCGCAACACCGACTATGTGTGGCGCGTCCGCTCCGAGTCGACTTGCGGCTACGTCGAAACCAGCACCCCTCGTACGCTGCACGTCGGCAACGGCTTGGCGTTCACTCAGCGTTCATACAACTTCACGATCCAACGCGACTATGATCAACAAGTTGGCCTCGCGGTCGTCAATCAAGACACGCTGTCGCACACGCTGCTCCTGACCGTGACCACGCCCGGGCGCGACGATCTGATCGTCGGCTTTGTGGGCTCGGGCAGCACCGATCAGCGCATCACGCTTCAACCAGGCGAGACCCGTTCGGTCGTGCTGGCTCTCCACGCGCAGGATGCACAGCTGCTCGATTACGACCTCGTCGCTTACTTGACGGCTGACGATGAAGGCACAACGCCGATTCGAGATGCGGCGCCGGTACGTGTCCATATCTTCGTTCCCAATATCAATTTTGTGTTGGAGGACATCGCCACTGATCCCACCACGTTGATGCATACCTTCCGGGTAACCAACCAGGGCGATCCGCTGACGGACCTGGCCGTGACGGTCAATGCGACGGGGACCGGCACGCTCTATCTGACGCCGGGGATCAACCATGGTTACCTGGCTACCGGACAAAGCCTTGAGTTTAAGGGTTATCCCTCGTTGGATTCCAACTTCCAAGTCTTAACGGCGACCGTTATGGCCTCGGCGGCCAATGTCAGCCGAACGGTGCCCGTCGTCGTCAGCTTGCCAGAAGGTAAAGCCGTCTACCAGGGCACGACCGGCGCAGTTTCCATGGTAGTCAACAATAGCGACTGGTATTGCACCAATCGGCCAGTGATTAATGTCAAGATGACTCTGCCCAGCGGTATTCGACGAGCAGATATGGATGGCGGCAAACTGCAATTGTCGCTGCGTCCTTCCTCGGGCTGGCATGTCCGACCCCACAATCTGGATGCTTCGTTGAATGGCAACTACGTAGGCGGATTCCAAAACCTGATCCCCAACGGCCTGTATGGCTATCCGTTCCCGCCTGAGTATTTGAATGAGGCCGCTGTCGGGCCCTCGCTTCAAAATGTTCAACTCAAAACCACCCATCTCAATGGCGGACACTATGTGGTGGCCTCCGGGTTGTCGCTCCTGGTGTGTCTCAACGACTATCAAGACTATGTGGTGGCTGGCTCTCAACCTGAGGCCAACGATATCGTCGGCGCGCGCAGCTACTTGATCCTGCCGCCGCACACCTTAGGGGTGCAGGTGCTCGCGCCAGCCGCAGGCCAGAAGTTGCTCGCCGGTGTGCCGGCTCAGATCACGGCGCGTGTCAACGACGACGTCGGACGCCCGTGGAGCTACATCGTCACAGCTCAGACGTCTGGCGATAATGGCTCGATCATGCTGTACGACGATGGTCAACACGGCGATGGGACTACTCAGGATGGCGTGTATGGTGGGGCGTGGCTGCCCACGCAGGGCGGCACGATCACGCTGACCGTTCAAGCCGCTGATTGCCAGATTGCCGGAGAGGATTCCATCGTTGTGAATGTGGGCAACCCGACGTACGTTGCTAACGTCGATCACAGCCTGCCCATTACGGGCGTCAAGGTGCTGTCCAACACGGTCACGCCGGCGCCGCTGTATACGGTCGCCGGTATCGATCACACCCAACTCGGCTGGCAGCAAGTGATGACCCGAGGTGATTCGCTGAAGACAGCGCGCTTCCAGGCCCAACTGCCTGACCTCCAAGCGGGTGAAGTGCGCCAGGTGGCGTTAGGCACCACCATCAGCTATACCGGCGAAAGCGGCGCGGGGCAGATTCAACTTGGGCCACTCTATGTAGCGGCACCACACATCATCGCTGTTACGCCTATGTCGCGCACGGTGAGTCGCGGTGGCAGCGTCGTCTATGAAGTTGAACTGTATAATCCTGGTCCAAGCGCCGATACCTTCACGCCCCTGCTGACTGGCCTACCGAATGACTGGTTCTCGAATCCATCCCCAGTTTTGATCCCGGCAGGTGGCCGAGTGACGCGGCCCGTGACTATCAGCGTGTCCACTGATGCGTCCGCCTCTCAACAAGCCTTTGCTGTCCTCGCCCGCACCGGGACCGGTGGCCTCGATCAAGCCAGTGCAGTATTGAATGTCATTGAGGGTCTGGACATTCAAGTTACCCCCCCAACGGCCACGGGCACCAATGGACAGGTGGTGACTTACACCGTGACCTTGACCAACGCTGACGCGGCAACGCAGTATTATCGCCTAACAACAGAGGATCTGGCGCCGAATGGGGTGATCTTGCCCGCCGAAGTCGCCATAGCGGCGAATAGCTCGCTAACAGTCTCGTTGCCAGTAACGGTTTATGCCGATACCGGCCCGCATCCGTTTACGGTCAAGGCGACAGTTGTCGGAACGATGTCAGAAGGCAGCGACGCTGCTGTCCTCGTCGTGACGGGTGATCGCAATGTGGCCGCCACATT
>CAJPFF010000011.1 GCA_905339345.1 Geobacteraceae bacterium
AGGGGGAAGGGCTCCTGGTAAACGAACGGCTTGGTGGACATACGTGCTCTCCTTTCGTGCGGGATATGAGGAGTTTTTGTATACAGTATGCAGAAAGCAATCTTATGTAAAAATTTTCATTTTGTCGAGAGGGAAGTTGAACAGATGGAAGTTGAACGTAACCGGGAGAATCGGTCGTTCGGTTGCGAACCGGTGAATATTCTGGTACATGTAATGGGAGCGTCATAACGTAGTAACATGATGGCGATAATCTGAATCACAGAAAAGCTCGATCGGGAGGAAACACCATGAAGATGCAAGAGATCAAGGAGATTGCGAAACAGCGGGGAGTTAAGGCTGGCACCCTGAAAAAGGCTGAACTGATCAAATCCATCCAGCGCATGGAAGGGAATACCGACTGCTACGGCGAGGGGAAGGCCGACACCTGCGGGCAGGATCAGTGTCTGTGGCGGGAGGACTGCGACTGAGGCCTTGCACTGCCCTGGGGAATGAAAGGCGAGGCGGACCGGATGGTCGCCTCGCCTTTATTTTGGACGATGGGGCGACGGGTCAAAACCGTTGACCCGGTCGACCGCGCGGGGTATAGTACCTCCTTCCCCGACTCACTACCAGCATTTGTTCCCAACGTTCCCAAGGCAGGCCATGTCCGCAGTAGATCTGAGAAAAGTCCCTCCCCAGAGCATTGAGGCCGAGATGTCGATCCTCGGCGGGATACTCCTCGACAACGAGGCAATCAACCGTGCCTTGGAGATCCTCGAGGCAGACGATCTCTATCGGGAGACCCACCGGAAGATTTTCCGGGCCATGGTTGACCTTTCCATCCGCAACGAGCCCTGCGACCTCATTACCCTCACCGACGTTCTCAAACGGACCGGGGAACTGGAGGAGGTGGGTGGGGCCGCGTATCTGGCCACTCTGGTCGACTATGTTCCCACGGCCGCCAATATCGCCTACTACTGTCGGATGGTGAAGGAGAAGTCCATCACTCGCCGCCTCATCACCGCGGCCACCGACATCGTCACCAAGGGGTACGACGCGGAGACAGGGGTGGACGAGCTCCTGGACACTGCCCAGAAGACCATCTTCGAGATATCGGACAACAAGCTCCGCCCCGCTTTCACGCCGGTGGGCACTATCCTCAAGGACACCTTCAAGCACATCGAGACCCTCTTCGAGAAGAAGGAGCACGTCACCGGCGTCCCCACGGGCTTCTACGACCTGGACGAGATGACCGCCGGCTTCCAGCGGGGAGACCTCATCATCATTGCCGGCCGCCCCTCCATGGGGAAGACGGCCTTCGCCCTCAACATCGCCCAGTACGCCGCGGCCCACGCCAGCACGCCGGCGCCGGCGGCCATCTTTTCGCTGGAGATGAGCAAGGAGCAGCTCGTGATGCGGCTTCTCTGCGCCGAGTCGCGGGTCGATGCGAGCCGCCTGCGGACCGGCCACCTGGTGGACACCGACTGGCACAAGCTGACCCACGGGGCCGACAAGCTCGCCAAGGCTAAGATGTTCATCGACGATACCCCGGCCATTCCGGTGCTGGAGATGCGGGCCAAGGCCCGGCGCCTCAAGGCGGAGCACGGCCTGGGGCTCATTGTGGTGGACTATCTGCAGCTCATGCGGGGCTCCAACACGGAGTCGCGCCAGCAGGAGATCTCGGAGATTTCCCGCTCCCTCAAGGCCCTGGCCAAGGAACTCAGCGTGCCAGTGGTGGCGCTTTCGCAGCTGAACCGCTCCCTGGAGAGCCGCACCGACAAGCGCCCCATCATGAGCGACCTGCGGGAATCGGGGGCCATCGAGCAGGATGCCGACGTGATCATGTTCGTCTACCGCGACGCCGTCTACTGCGACGACTGCAAGAAGCGCGACGGCTCCTGCACCAAGGAGCACGACAAGGACGCCGAAATCATCATCGGCAAGCAGCGTAACGGCCCCATCGGAACAGTAAGGCTTCTGTTCAACGGCCAGTACACCAAGTTTGAGAGTCTGGAGAAACGTCATGACTACTAGCATCCATCCAACAGCACAAATAAGCCCCACTGCCACCATCGCCGACGGTGTGGAGATCGGCGCCAACGTCATCGTGGGTGATCAATCCTCTATCGGCGCCGGTACGAAAGTGATGGCCAACGCCGTGATCGGCCCCTGGACCCAGATCGGTGAGAATAACGTCATCCATTACGGCGCCATCGTGGGCCACGACCCCCAGGACTTCGGCTACAAGGGTGAGGAGAGCTGGACCATTGTCGGCAACGGCAACATCATCCGCGAAGGCGCCACCATCCACCGGGGGAACCGGCCGGGGACCAAGACGGTGATCGGCGACAACAACCTGTTCATGGTCAACTCCCATGTGGGGCACAACTGTGTGCTGGGAAACAACATCATCCTGGTCAATGGAGTGCTCCTTGCCGGGCACGTGGTGGTTGAGGACCGGGTCATCATCTCCGGCAACTGCGCGGTGCACCAGTTCTGCCGCATCGGGAAGTTCGCCATGATGCGGGGGATGTCCCGCTCCACCCGCGACGTCCCCCCCTTCTGTATCCTGGATGACACCAACACGGTGAGGGCACTGAATATCGTGGGGCTGCGGCGCAACGGTTTCGACCAGGGCCGTATCCGGGCCATCAAGAACGCCTTCAAGCTCCTCTTCCTCTCGGGGCTCAACATGCAGAACGCCCTGGCCGAAGCGGAGCGCACCCTCAATATAACCGACGACGTCCGCTATCTACTGGACTTCATCAAGAGCTCCAAGCGCGGAGTCTGTTTCGGGCGCGGCGTGATCGTGGACGTGGAGGACAAGGAGTAGGGCAGAATCTTATATTCGCCCTGCTCGCACCAATGGAAAAGGGCGATCACAAGGATCGCCCCTACAAAACCACCAATCGAGGAAAATCATGACCCCATATACACCCCTTGCACAGCTTCCTGAAGCCGCCGGCTATGGGAAAGGCGACGTCTTTGTCCTCTTCGGCGAGCTTTTCGGCCGGGGCTACGCCAACGGCATCGTCGACGAGGCCAGGAAGGCCGGCATGACCATCATCGGCGCCACCGTGGGGCGCCGCGACAACAACGGGCCGCTCCGCCCCCTCACGCCGGAGGAGCTTGCCGAGGCCGAGGCGAACCTGGGCGGCAGGATCATCAACGTGCCGCTGGAGGCGGGGTTCGACCTGGAGCCCGCCGCCGATGGCCTTACCCCCGCTGATCGCCTCAAGGGGGTGAAGCCCGACACGGTTGTGGAGACGAAGCTCGACATGACCGCCATCGAGGAATCGCGCCGGAAGGGGCTCGCCCGCTTCCGGGAGAACCTGGCCCTCTTCGCGAAGGAGCTCGAAGGGCTCGTTCCGGCCGGGGCCAACGTTCTCGTGGCCCACACCATGGCCGGGGGAATCCCCCGGGTCCGGACCCTCATGCCGATCCTGAACCGGGTCTTCAAGGGGCAGGGCGACCGCTACCTGGCGTCGGAGCCCTTCTGGATATCCGACGTGGGGCAGCTCTGCTCCCTATCCTTCGACGAGGTGACCGCTGACACCTTCGGCGCCCTCATTGCCGCCACCGCCGGGCTCCGGAGCCGGGTGGAAGGGGCGGGGCGCCGCATCTCCTATTCGGCCTACGGCTACCACGGCTGCGCGGTGCTGATCGGCGGCGAGTACCGCTGGCAGTCCTACACCCCCTACCTCCAGGGGTGGGCCAAGATCCGCCTGGAGGAGGCTGCCACGAAGGCTTGGCAGGAGGGAGTGAAGGCCACGGTCTACAACTCTCCCGAAATTCAGACCAACTCCAGTGCCCTCTTCCTCGGGGTTGAGATTTCCCTCTACCCGCTGCTGGCGGCGCTGCGGAAGGAAGGTGACGGCCCTGCCGCCACGGCAATCTGGGACGCCTGTCAGGGACTCCTGAAGGAGGGGGAGACCCTCGAGGCTCTCCTGGCCAAGGCCGAGGCCTACCTCTCGTCGCCGGTCCTGAAGCCCTTTGGGACCTACGATGAGTGGCCCCACCACAACACCGCCGAGCAGGCGGGCCTCATGCTCACCGTCTCCGACGAACTCATGGCCATGAGCGCCGATTCCAAGAACGTTGTTTGTGCTGAGCTCTCGAAATCGGTCTTCCAGGCGGTGGGACGCCTCATGTTCGATCATTCCTGGAACCCCCAGGCACCGGTGCTGTGGCTGAACCACGATGTCATCGCCCGGCGGCTGGTTTTCTGACCGGCCGACGGATAGAAGCATAAGCACAAAAAAGGAGCCGTCCCGATCGGGGCGGCTCCTTTCATTATGACGGCTGTGATTCGTTTGTTTATCTCACGAGCTTCGACAGCTTCTTGAACTCCTCGGTCCCGGCCACCCGCAGCAGCTGGAAGAGGGCTGCCTCGGTGGAGGTGATGGCGGCGCCGGCCATGGCGGCGGTATTGAGGGCCACTTTCCAGTTCCCCTTCCTGCGGCTCATGACCGCGTCCTTCACCAGGTGGACGTGGTACCCCCGCTCCCGAAGCTCCAGCACCGTCTGGAGAACGCAGACGTGGGTCTCCATGCCGGTGACGATCACCTGCTTCCGCCCCAGTTCGGCCAGCCGGTTCAGGAAGGCCTCGTCGCCGCAGCAGCTGAAAGTCATCTTCTCGTAGGCGGCCCCCTCGAACTGCTGGCGCAGCTCCGGCAGGGTGCAGCCGAGCCCCTTCACGTACTGCTCCGTGGCCACCACCGGGATGCCGAGCTCCCTGGCGGCCTCCAGGAGGATGCCGGTGTTCTTCGTGAGCTGCGCCAGGACCTCCTGGTCCATGGCAGCGCAGAGCTTCTCCTGTACGTCGACGACGACGAGTACCGCCTGGTTGCGATCGAGAAAAAACGTGTCCATGATGCCCATCTGGTGAACCCTCCTTTCAGTCCCTTCTGATTTCGATGCCCAGTTCCTGAATCTTTTTCCGGAGCGTGTTCCGGTTGATGCCGAGGATGTCGGCCCCCTTCACCTGGTTCCCCCGGGTCTTCTCCAGGACGAAGCGGATGAGGGGGCGCTCGATCTGCTTGAGGACCAGGTTGTAGATGTCGCCAGTCTCCATCTTGTCCAGGTTGGTGAGGCTTGCCCGAAGCTTCATGTCGACCAGGGCCTCCAGCGATAGCTCGTCGGTGGCCACGGCCTCGCCGGTGCGCTGGATGCGGAGTCCCGGAAAGTCGGCCGGGGTGAGGAGCGGGTCCGAGGAGAGGATCACGGCCCGCTTGATGGTGTTCTCCAGCTCCCGCACGTTGCCGGGCCAGGAGTAGGCGGTGAGAAGCGCCCTGGTCTCGGGGGAGCAGGTCCTGCCGGGGACTTCCAGTTCGGCGCAGGTCTTGTGGAGGAAGTACTCCACCAGGGCCGGGATGTCCTCCTTGCGCTCCCGCAGGGGCACTAGCTGGATCGGCACCACGTTCAGACGGTAGTAGAGGTCCTCCCGGAACTGCTTGGCGCGGGCCAGTTCCTCAAGGTTCTGGTTGGTGGCGGCAACGATCCGCACATCCACGGCGATGTTCTGGCTTCCGCCGGTGCGGGTCACCTCCTTCTCCTGGAGGACCCGCAGGATCTTCGCCTGGAGGTCCAGAGGCATGTCGCCGATCTCGTCCAGGAAGATGGTGCCGCCGTTGGCCTGCTCGAACTTGCCGAGCTTGCGCTCCACGGCGCCGGTGAAGGCCCCCTTCTCGAAGCCGAAGAGCTCGCTCTCAAGCAGTTCCTTGGGGATCGCCGCGCAGTTGAGGGCGATGAAAGGCTTGCCGAACCGCTTGGAGTTGAAGTGGATGGCCCGGGCGATGAGCTCCTTGCCGGTTCCCGATTCCCCCTGGACCAGCACCGTCACGTCGCTGGGAGCCACCTTGCCGATGGTCTTGTAGACATCCCGCATGGCCGGGGAGTTGCCGACGATGTTCTTCTCCAGAAGATAGCGATCCTTGAGCTCTTCCTTGAGGATCGACATCTGGGAGGTGAGTTCCCGCGCCCGGTTCACCTTCTCGATGATGGCATCGATCACGTCCAGGTCGAAGGGCTTGGTGATGTAGTCGTAGGCCCCCCGCTTCATGGCCTCCACGGCGTTCTTCATGCTCGCCTCGGCGGTCATGATCACCACAAGGAGGTCGCTTTTCAGCTCTTTGACCCTGTCCAGGAGGTCCAGCCCCGAGATGCCGGGCATCTTGATGTCGAGGATCGCCAGGTCGTAGTCGCCGGACTGGATGAGGCGCAGGGCCTCCTCCCCGTCCCGGGCGAGATCCACGGTGAATCCCTTTTTCCGCAGGGCCTTGGAGAGGACCCAGCGCATGCTTTCTTCGTCGTCGGCAACCAGTATGCGGTTGAGTAGCATAATAAAACCTCGGCTGAAGGCTGAAGGAGCCTGTTAATTTACTGTATCAACGGCAGCATCACCGTGAGCGTCGTCCCCTTGCCAGGGTCCGATTCTACTTTGAGCATTCCCCGGTGTTCGGAGACGATCTTCTGGCAGATGGCGAGGCCAAGCCCCGTTCCCTTCGCCTTGGTGGTGAAGAAGGGGGTGAAGAGCTGCTCGATCTGTTCCTTCGGGATGCCGGGGCCGTCGTCGCAGACATCGATGGCCACCATGCGTGAGCGCCGCTCCCCCTTCTGGGTCATGCTGTAGTCGGAGATGACCCGGCTCGCGACCCGGATGGACCCCCGCTCCTCCACCGCCTCCACGGCGTTCTTGATCAGGTTCAGGAAGAGTTGGGTCAGGAGCCCCTCGTCGGCCAGGATAGGAGGGATGCTCGGATCGAACTGTTGTTGAAACGTGACGGTTTTTCCTTCGGATGCCCGCTTTCTTAGGGTGATGATGTCGCCGAGCACCTTGTGGAGGTTCACCCTGGAGAGCTGGAGCTTCCGGGGCGATGCCAGCGCCAGGAGCTCTTCAACGATCCGGTTTACCCGGTCCACCTCCCTGACCACGATCCGGACGTTGTCCCGCAGCTCGCTGTCGGGGGGGAGTTCCATCTCCAGGAGCTGGGCCGCCCCCTTGATCCCTCCCAGGGGGTTCTTGATCTCGTGGGCCAGGCCCGCCGCCAGGGTGCCGAGAGTGGAGAGCCGGTCGGCGTGGCGCACCGCATCCTCCAGCTCACGGATGTTCGTCAGGTCCCGCAGCATGAGGATGGTGCCGATGGGCTCACCGTTCTGAAGCAGGAGCGGGAAGGTGGTGGCGGCGACAGGCGTCAGATGCTTCGCTTTCTTGATGACGATGTTCTCGTGGTCGGAAATAGTCATGCCGGTGGCGGAGGTTTTCGCGACCATCTCCAGCAGGATCTCCTTGCTGCCGAAAAGCGTCGCGAAGGGGTGTCCCAGGGCTTGGCGCCGTGAGACGGCGGTGATCTCCTCGGCCGCTGGGTTCATGAGGGTGACCCGCCCCTCCAGATCGATGACGATGACCCCGTCGCCGACGCTGTCGATGATGGTGGCAAAGAACGCTTCGTTGGTGTTTTCCGTGCTCATGGCGCCTCCGGCGCGAAGAAGCGGTGCAGCGCTTCGAGCAGGGCCTCCTTGCCCTCGATGATGTTGACGGCCTTGCGGAACTGGGCCGCACCGGCCAACCCGTGGGAATACCAGCCGAAGTGCTTGCGCATCTCCCGCAGGGCCACCCGCTCGCCGCTCAGCTCCGTGAAGAGCTCCAGGTGCCGGAGCGCAGCCCGGAGCCGCTCTTCGGGGGCGGGGGGGGGCGGCTCCCTGCCGTCGAGCATGGCGAGGGCCTGGCTGAAGATCCACGGATTACCCAGGGCGCCCCGGGCCACCATGACCCCGTCGCAGCCGGTTTCGGCCAGCATGGCGGTGACGTCGGAGGCGGTGAAGAGGTCGCCGCTGCCGATCACGGGGATTTTCACGCTTCGCTTCATCTCGGCGATCTTCTGCCAGTCGGCGTGCCCCTCGAACATCTGGGACCGACTCCGGGGGTGGAGAGAGATGGCGTCGCACCCTTCATCCTCGGCAATCCGGGCTATTTCCAGGAAGTTGGCCTCGTCACAGGCCCAGCCGCTGCGGATCTTGACCGTGAGGGGGAGGCGCGTGGCACGGCGCGTCTCGCGGATGATGGCCCGGACCTTTGCCGGCTCCCGCAACAGGGCGCTGCCGGCGCCGGTGCCGACCACCTTCTTGACCGGGCACCCCATGTTGATGTCGATGAGGTCGCCGTGCTCCTCCACCATCCTCGCCCCTTCGGCCAGAAGCTGCGGGTCGTCGCCGAAAAGCTGGATGCCGAGGGGGCGGTCCTCCGTCACGCTCCGCAGAAGCTCGAAGGTCTTGCGCCCTTCCCGCACGAGGCCGTTTACGCTCACCATCTCGGTGAAGCAGAGGCTTGCCCCCTCTCTCCGGGCCAGAAGCCGGAAGGGGAGGTTCGTGATCCCCGCCATGGGGGCGAGGATCAGGTTGTTAGCCAGTGTCAGAGAGCCGATGCTTATAGGTTTGAGCATTGATGATAATTCTTCGCGTGGACGATGGTGTGCTTAAAATTTAAGCATGGTACCACGGGGGGCGAAAAAGGCAAGGAAAATCTCCCGCGGAGGATGGGGGTGTCAAGCCGCGGCAATTGACATTTGGCGCGGCGGGAATTACCCTTTGGGAGCCGATTGTGTGCGGTGTTCCGCGTTGAAAGGCGAAGGTTTAAAGGGGGAGAGCATGGAAATCGTTGGTGGCTTCATGGTGATGATGTCGATCCTCGGCCTGTTCCTGACGGTCATCTGGCTCGTCATGCCGTTCGTGCTCTATGCCGTGAAGGAGAAAGTGGCGCAGAACCACGCCCTTCTGGAGTCCATCGACCGGAGGCTCGCCGCCATCGAAGAACGGCTTCGGGAGAGTGACCAGCCATGAAAGGCCTGGGCACGGGATCGCACTATTCTCCCGACACCTTCCGGAACGCTTGCGGAAAGATCGCGTAGAGTTCCCTCCCCATGGTCCGTTCCACGTAACGGGCGAAGCACTCCACCACCTTGGGATCGAACTGGTCCCCGGCCCCTCTGCGCAACTCGGCGATTGCCTCGCTGATGGAATACCCCTTCTTGTAGGGCCGCTCCGATACCATGGCGTCGAAGGAGTCGGCCACCGCCACGATCCGCGCCGCAAGGGGGATTTCCTCCTCCTTCAACCCCGTCGGATAGCCTCCTCCGTCATATCGCTCGTGGTGGTGGAGGATGGCGGGGAGAATGTCGTTAAGCTGTGCGATGGGGGAAAGGATGGCGACCCCTTTTTCAGGGTGGGCCCGCAGCGGAGGGAATTCGTCATCGGAGAGGACCGCCGGCTTTTCGAGGACCGCTTCGATTACCCCGATCTTGCCGATGTCGTGGAGGAGGCCGCCGAGCCGTACCCGCTCCACTTCCAGTTCCGAGAGACCCATTTCCTTGGCGATGCGGGCCGCGATGTGCATGACCCGCTCCGAATGCCCCTTGGTCCAGGGGCTCTTGGCGTCGATGGCGTTGGCAAGGCTTGCCACGGTGTTGATGAAGAGGCTTCGCATGTCCTCGTAGAGCCGCGCGTTTTCCAGGGCAACCGCCATCTGGGAGGCGATCTTCTCGATGGTGAAGGTTTCTCCCCGGGCGAATTTCCCCGCCTCCGTATCACCCAGGAGCAGCACCCCCTTTACCTCGTCCCTGACCACCAGCGGGATGGCCAGAACCGACCGGATGCCGAGGGAGTAGAGGGCCCGGTCCACGGCGGCCAGGCTCTCGGCCTTTTCCATGTAGACTACACTTGTGCTTCGCCGGTTCCGGTAGGCGTTCCAGGCGGCACAGCGCCCCCGGGGGAGCCGCGCGCCGGTGCGCAGGGCGTCGGGAACCGGAAGCTCCCCCGCGTGGGATGCCATGACCGCCAGCTCGTTCCCCTCCACCTGGAGGATTGCTACGAACTCGCACCGGGTTATCCGCTCCACGTGCTCCATGGCGGTTCCCAGGATTTTGTCGCGGGAGAGGGACGAGGAGATCGCTTTGTTGATCTCGTCGAGGGTGAGGATCACGTCGATGCGCCCCGCAAGGTCCAGGGCCATGTCGAGGGATTCATCGAAGATCTGGATGTGGGAAACGATCAGGGCCGCGTGTGAGACCATGTCGCGGATTACCGCCACTTCGTCCGGGGAGAAGGGGGGAAGCTCCCTGGTCCGGGCGACGAAGACCGCGCCGATAACCTGATTGCGGGCCACCATCGGCACCGCCAGGAGCGTCAGGTTCCGCAGAAGTTTCCTCAGTTTGGGGGGGAGGAGGTCCGATGCGCCGGGGTCGGACAGGAGCAGATGCTGTTTCTTGCGGAGCATCCCCTTGAGAAGGGGGATCTTGTCGGGAACGAGGGGCATCTCCCGGAAGACGGGGACAAAGCGGGACGGGAGGCCATAGCTGCGGGCCGGGGCGAAATCTCGCCGCTCCCGGTCGAAGAAGTAGACGGCGATCCACCGGCTCTTGACGAGCTTCTTGAGGAGCCGGGACAGGTCCTTTACGACTTCATCCACGTCGGCAAGGCCGCTCAGGCGCTCGCTCCCCTCGATGACCTCATTGAACGTGTCGACCATGGTGCTCACCTCTTTGTGTAGTTTGCCACCAAATACCCCATATGTCTTGCCAAAAAAAGGTTTTTTTATTACTATCCTTCAGTTCTTCCGGCGCCGTGTCGGCAAAGGAAGATACTCCACGCCGAATCACCGGGCCGCTGCGGCCGGCCCCCGGATTCGCCACGCACGGTCAGCACGAAGGATGGCGCCATGATGCGCCGTCTCTGTTTTTCAGGAGGAATCTGTAATGGGTCTATTGGACGGCAAGAAGGCGGCCATTTTTGGCATCGCCAATGAGAAGAGCATCGCGTGGGCCATTGCCCAGGCGTTCCGGCGCGAGGGGGCAGAGCTGGCTGTAACCTATGCCAACGAGACGGTGGCAAAGCGGGTGATTCCTCTGGCGGAGAGCATTGGGGCATCGCTTGTGCTCCCCTGTGACGTTCGAAGTGACGCAGAAATAAAGGATGTCTTCGCCGAGATAGGAAAAGCGTGGGGCGGAATCGACACCCTCGTCCACTCGATCGCCTTTGGCAGCAAGGAGGAGCTGAAGGGCTCATTCCTTAATACAACCCGCGAGGGGTTTGCCCTTGCCCTGGATGTCAGCGCCTATTCCCTCATCGCCCTCATGAAGGAGGCCCATCCCCTCATGGCGGGGAAGGGGGGGAGCGCCATCACGCTCACCTACTATGGGGGCCAGAAGGTTTTCCCGAGCTACAATGTCATGGGGGTAGCCAAGGCGGCCCTGGAGATGAGTGTCAGGTACTTGGCAGAGGCGGTGGGGGGGGACGCCATCAGGGTCAATGCCATTTCGGCCGGACCCTTGAAGACCCTGGCTTCGGCCGGCGTGGGGGGATTCAACCAGATTGCCGGCCATGTGGCCGAAAAGGCGCCGCTTCGCCGCAATATAACCCAGGAGGAGGTGGCCGGGGCGGCCGTCTACCTGGCAAGCTCCCTTTCGAGCGGTGTCTCCGGCGAGGTCCACTTCGTGGACAGCGGCTATAACATCATCGGGCTGTAACGAACCGGGACCGGGGATCCGGGACCGGGAAAGGCGGAGAACGAATATCAAGCAGCTGCACGGCAACCTCATCGGCCTGAAACCGAACCAGATCGCATCGCTGGAGCGGCTCTACCGGCGCCGCGTCCCCCCCGACGAGCTCCTTACCACCGAGCTGGCAGGGAGGATGATTGAGATCTCGCGGGAGATCCGGCGGCAGATCGGTGTTCTCATTGACCGTCACGGGGCCGTGGAGTATGTGATCGTCGGCGACGAGAAGGGGATATTCATTCCTGAGCTCTCCGACTATCCCTTGGGGCGCCGCCTCCTGCGGGGGCTGCGCTACATCCACACCCACCTCAAGGGGGAGTCCTTCTCCGAGGACGACCTGACTGACCTGGCGCTCCTGCGCTTCGACCTCATAGCGATCCTCCAGCTCCACCCCGACGACCGCCGCGTTGCCATCCAGACCGCCGCCCTCACTGCCGTCGTCGGCGCTGTCCATCCCTACCGGGTGGAGGCGTCTCAACCCCTTGCCACCTTCCGGATGGACTTCGGTTTCTTCGTGTCACACCTGGAACGGGAGCTGGAGAAGGCTGTCGCCACCGAGGCCCGAGAAGTTGCGGCGGCGGGGGAGCGGGCGATTCTCATCTCCGTCACGAAGCAGTCCCGGGAGGAAGCCGAAGACTCCCTTGAGGAGCTCAAGGAGCTGGCCCGCACCGCCGGGGTTGCCGTCCTCGATGCGGTGATCCAACGCCCCCGGCAGTTCAACCCCCGCTACCTCATGGGTGAGGGGAAGATGCGGGAGGTGGTGATCCGGGCGCTCCAGCTGGGTGCCACGATCCTCATCTTCGACCAGGAGCTCTCCCCTGCCCAGGTCCGCTCCATCTCCGAGATGACCGAGCTCAAGGTCATCGACCGGAGCCAGCTCATTCTCGACATCTTTGCCCGCCGGGCCACGAGCCTCGACGGAAAGGTCCAGGTGGAACTGGCCCAGCTGAAATACATCCTGCCGCGCCTCACCGGACGTGGGGTGCAGATGTCGCGCCTTATGGGGGGAATCGGCGGCCGGGGACCAGGCGAGACGAAGCTGGAAACGGACCGGAGGCGCATCCGCGACCGGATTGCCAAGCTGGAGCGGGAGCTGGAGGAGCTGTCCCGCGGCCGCCAGCAGCGCCGCCAGAAGCGCGTGCGGGCCGGGCTTCCCATCGTCTCCATCGTCGGCTACACCAACGCCGGCAAATCGACGCTTCTCAACGCCCTCACCCGGAGCCAGGTCTTCACCGAAAACCTCCTCTTCGCCACCCTCGACACCTCGACCCGCCGGCTCCGCTTTCCCCGGGAGCGGGAGGTCATCATCACTGATACGGTGGGCTTCATCCGCTCTCTCCCCAAGTCCCTCATGGGGGCCTTCAAGGCGACCCTGGAGGAGCTGCAGGATGCGGATTTGCTGCTCCATCTTGTCGACTGCGCCAACCCTCGCGTGGATGAGCAGATCCACCAGGTGGAGACGATTCTGGAGGAGCTGAAGCTGGGGGACAAGCAGCGGCTCATGGTCTTCAACAAGGTTGATCTCCTGCCGGAGCTCAAGAAGAAGAGTCCCCTCGACTTCATGAAGGTCCGCCAGCTGGCTCGCCGCTTCAATGCCATCACCGTCAGCGCCGTCGATCAGGCAAGCCTCGAATCGCTCCTCCAGGAGATGGAGCGCCGTTTCTGGCCTTCACCCCCCCCACCTTGACACCGTCGCCCTAATCACCTATACTGCCCCCTCCATCCGGCACCGACTTCCCACATCCGGCCACTTCGGCCATGCGCGGAAGGTATTCCATGAAAAAAGCACTTCTCCTCCTGTCCATAAGTCTTATAGCGGTATTCCCCGCCCGGGCATCGGAAACCCGCCTCTCACCCCTCAAGGAACTGGCTGCGCTGGGCAATACCGCCTCGCTCCCGGACCTCTCGGGTGTTGTTCCCGCGGGGTTCGAGTCCCGGTCGAAGGGTGAAGCAGCCGGCAGTTCCGGCCGCAGATCCGGATACCCCGATCCGTCCATGGGCGAGTTGATTGTCATCGAGGATCAGCTCGCCTCCGATGGCGACTTTGAGCTGAAGCTCCCCGAAGAGCCGCTCCCCGATTCGGACATACCCCTTACCCTCAACGGCCAGGTGGAGTACTTCATCCGCTACTTCCAGACTTCCGGCCGCAAGGGCTTTGCCAAGTGGCTTTCCCGTTCCGAACGCTACATTCCGATGATGAAGGAGGTTCTGAAGAAGCACGAACTTCCCGAGGATCTGGTCTACCTGGCCATGATCGAGAGCGGCTTCACCCCCCATGCCGTGTCGGTGGCGAGCGCCGTGGGGCCGTGGCAGTTCATCTCCGGCACCGGCAAGCGGTACGACCTGCGGATCGACCAGTGGATCGACGAGCGGCGGGACCCTCTGAAGTCTACGGTGGCGGCCGCCCTGTACCTCAAAGAGCTCTACGCCATGTTCAACAACGACTGGTACCTGGCGGCGGCGGGATACAACGCGGGGGAGAACAAGATCCTGCGGGCGATCGATCGGTACAATACGCGTGACTTCTGGGAGATCTCCAAGGGGTCGTACCTGAAGCGGGAGACCAAGGAGTATGTGCCTAAACTCCTGGCCGCGGCCATCATCGCCAAGGAGCCGGCCCGCTACGGCTTCGCTGATGTAGCCTACCTCCCCCCCATCGAGTTCGACACGGTTGCCATCCCCTCGCGCACCGATCTGGAGGTGGCGGCGAAGCTCTGCAATGTGGACTATCAGGTTGTCAAGGAGCTGAATCCTGAGCTGCGCCGCTGGTGCACCCCGCCGGGCTACCCCGGCTACGAGCTGAAGATTCCCAAGGGGAAAAGAAAGGTCTTCGAGCAGGCCTATGCGCAGCTCTCCGAGGACCAGCGTTACGCCGAGCGGGTAGTCTACGCCCGTTACCGGGCCAAGAGGAAGGACACCCTCGCGTCGATTGCCCACCGTTACGGCACCACCCCCCATACCCTGGCCGAGGTTAACAAGCTGAAGGTCACCGCCAAGGTGCGGGGGCGGACCCTCCTTGTGCCGGTTGCAGCGGAGAAGGAGCCGGAGGTTCGGACCGCGAAGGCTGAAGCTCCCCGCAAGGAGAGCTCCAAGGAGTTCAACAAGTACTACACCGTGAAAAAGGGCGACACCCTCACGTCGCTTTCGAAGAAATTCAATATCTCATCCCGCATCCTTACCGCCTGGAACAACCTGAAGGATAAGATGGCGCTCCGCCCCGGCAAGCGGATCATCGTTGCAAAGTACGTGGAGAAGAAGGGTTCCATGGTGCCGGTGTCCGGCGGCAACGACAAGGGTTAATGGGCACCACGCTCCACCCAGCACGAAAGGACTGACTATTTCATGTATAATTTTCTGATTTCCGGCGGCATCGCACTTGCCTCGATACTCATCATTTTCCTCGTTGCAGGGCCTTCGTCCTGGTGGTGGGCAATCCTCGTGGGCCTCGTCCTCTTCGGCGCCTCATTCCTCCTCATTTCCCGGATTGTCATGAAGAAGATCCTGGTGATCATGGAGACTGCCAACCGCGACATACAGGCCCAGCGGGTAGACAAGGCCATCCGCGAGCTGAAGGAGGCATTCAAGTATGCCAAGTGGCAGATGTACGTGGAGGGACAGATCAACTCCCAGATCGGGATGATCTACTACCTGAAGCGGGATTTCTCCACCGCGTTTCCCTACCTGGAAAAGTCCTTTGCCAAGAACTGGGTCACCATGGGAATGCTGGCCGTCAGCTACATGAAGCGGAACAAGCGCGACAAGATGAAGGAGACTTTCGAGAAAGCGGTCCAGTGGTCCCCCAAGGAGTCGCTCCTCTGGGCGCTCTATGCCTACTGCTGGACCGAGTGCGACGACATCGGCCAGGCGAAGGCGGTTCTGGAGCGGGGGCTCAAGAAGCTTCCCGGCGACGAGAAACTGAAGACGAACCTGGAGTCGCTCCAGGAGACAAAGAAGATGAAGATGAAGGTCTACGGCGAGATGTGGCTCCAGTTCCACCTGGAGCGCCAGGGAGTCATCATGAAGCAGCAGATGGCTGCCATGGGCGGGGCTAAGAGGCGGGTGGTCAGGAGATAGGCCGCTATCGTCGGCATGCAGCGAGGTACGGAAAGGGACGGGTGTTCGTCCCTTTTTCAGTTTTGATCGGGGCAATGCATGATTGATCTCCTGAAAACCCTCGCCGTTCTCGCCGCCGTGGTTATCATGCTGCGCCGCAGGTGGCACCTGGGGATGGTCATGGCCCTGGGGGCGGTGCTCCTGGCGTTCTCCTACCTCACTCCGCCGCTCCGGTTCCTGGCCGGGGCATGGACTGCCCTCACCTCGGCCAAGGCCCTTGAAATGACGGCCACCCTCGTTTTCACCATGATCATGGAAAACATCCTCCGCACGACCGGCACCCTCAGGCGTATGGTGGCGAGCCTTTCGGAGATCCTCCCCGACACCCGGCTCATCATGGCCGCCATGCCGGCCATGATCGGGATGCTCCCCTCGCCGGGGGGAGCGGTCTTCTCGGCGCCCATGGTGCGGGAGTCGTCGGCCCACCTGGCGCTCCCCCCCGACCAGAAGGCCTTCATCAACTACTGGTACCGTCACATCTGGGAGTACGTCTCTCCCCTCTATCCCGGCATCATCCTGGTTGCGGGGCTCTCCCGCATCCCCTACCAGAAGATCGTCATGGCGAACGCCGTCTTCGCGGTGTCGGTGGTCGTCTGGGGAGCCCTTTTCTGCTTCCGGGGAGTCGGTCCTGCGCCGGTGCCGCGGGGGGAGACGGTCGGCAAGGGGCGGGCGCTTCGCACCTTCATCCTCTCGGTAGCGCCGATTCTTGCAACACTCGTCCTCGTGGTGGTGCTGCGGGTCAACCCGGTAGTGGCCATGGGGGGGATGACGGTGCTTCTCTTCATGGCCCACCGCTATGGACCGGCTAAAATCGTGACGACACTCCGGGAGAGTGTCTCCTTCAAGGCCCTGTCGCTCATCTTCGGCATCATGATCTTCCAGGAGACCCTGCGGCTCACCGGAGCCCTGGACGGCATTTCGCATTTTTTCGCGGCAAGCGGCCTGCCGACGCTCGTCATCATCACTGCCATTCCGTTTCTGGCGGGAGTCATGACGGGACTCACCGTGGCCTTCGTGGGGATTACCTTTCCTATCCTGATGCCGCTCATGGGGGGAGACATTCCGTCGCTGGGACTTATCTCCCTCGCCTTCGGCAGCGGTTTTGCCGGGGTGATGCTCTCGCCGGTCCACCTCTGTCTTGTGCTGACGCGGGAATACTTCGAGGCCGATATGGCAAGAGTCTACCGCCGTCTCTGGTTTCCCCAGGCCCTGGTGCTTGCGGCGGCCGCGGTGCCGGTGTATATTTTCTCGTAGCCGTGTATGCCGGGATGCGGTTCGCATCGCGGTTTTTTTCTGTAATTGAAGGAGGTTTTCATCATGGCAAGACGGATCGTGTTTCTGATGTTGGTGGCGGTCACGGGTCTTTCCCTTTCCGGGTGCCTCGTGGCCGAGAGCAAATACCTGAAGAAAGTGGAGGAGGCCGATACCCTTGGGAGGGAGGCTGCCACCCTCCAGGAGATACAGCGGGAGCTGGCTACCGAGAACGGCGCCCTGAAGGCACAGCTTGCCAAGGTGAAGGAAGAGGCGGCCGGGCTTGCAAAGGACAAGGAGAAGCTCGGTGCCGACAACAAAGAACTGGAGCAGTCACTGCGGGCCAATACCGATTCCCTTTCCCAGAGCGTCGCCGACCTGAGGCAGAAGGTTGCGGACCTGGAGGCCGAGAACGTCCGGCTTAAGGCAGAGATTGCCTCCACCCAGATGGCCAAGGAGGAGAAGGTTCGCGAGGTGAGCAAAACCTATGAGGATCTCCTCGACCGTATGAAGGGGGAGATATCCCGGGGACAGGTGACCATATCCGAGCTCAAGGGGAAGCTGACGGTCAACATGGTCGACGCCATCCTCTTCGATTCGGGCAGGGCGGAGGTGAAGCGGGGGGGGGAGGAGGTACTCGCGAAGGTGGTCGATATCCTGAAAGGTGTTCAGGGCAAGGCAATCCGGATCGAGGGGCACACGGACAACGTCCAGATTGTCGGCAACCTGACCAAGCGCTTCCCTACTAACTGGGAGCTCTCCGCGGCCAGGGCCATCAACGTGACCCGCTACCTCCAGAGCCAGGGGATCGACCCGGCGGTCCTTGTGGCGGTGGCCAACGGCGAGTTCCGTCCGGTGGCTCCCAACGACACCGACGAGGGGCGGGCGAAGAACCGCCGGATCGAGATTGTCCTTGTCCCTCGGGACGCGCCGTGACGAGCCTTGAGAGGATGAAAACCGTTAACCCATGAAAAAGAAGAGTCCAAAAACCGAACAGAAACCAAAGGAGTTCGCGGCGCGTCCCTTTGCGGCCCTCAAGGGGGTCAGGGCCGATGATGCCCCCCCGCGGGAGACGGCACAGGCGAAGGCTTCCACCCCTGCACCGGCGAAACGTCCCGCCGACACGGACGATATCTCCCTCTTTTCCCGTGAAATGGCCGACGTGCGACGGCTCCAGCCGGCGGAAGAGCCGTTACGGAAGACGGGCGGTCAGAAGGTGCCGGACAGCTCCGAACTGGCAGAGGCAGCGGAAATCCGCCGTCGGCAGGAGGCCGAGGAGCTTCGGCTCTTTGCCGAAGCCATTACGAACCTGCGGCTTGACGTGACCTTCAGCGACCATGTTCCGGAAGGCGACGGGGAGCACCCCCGGCCGGTCAGCCGGCTCCGGCAGTTGAAGAACGGTCAGATCAGGATCGGCCTCGAACTGGACCTCCACGGCCTCACCCGGCAAGAGGCGCTGGAGAGTCTGGAACAGTTCATTGCCGGTGCCCACCGTCGCGACCAGAAGGCGGTTCTCGTCATCACTGGCAAGGGAAACAATTCACCGGGGGAGCCGGTCCTCCAGGGCGCTGTCCTTTCGTGGCTACGGGAGCGCGGCAAGGGGATGGTGGCCGAGTTTACTCCCGCGCCGCGGGAACTGGGAGGGGGGGGCGCCATCGTCGTCTTCCTCAAGTCGCCGGGGAAAAAGACCGGCTAGGAGACGCCATGTTCGGGCTGTTCAGAAAGAAAACCGGTGAGCCGATTGAGTTCGGAAGCAACGAGGCGGCTTTTGACTATGCCTGCCGTAACCTTGAGAACCTGATTCTTCTGGAGGCGGTCGTTCCGGCTCTGGTGGAGGAACGGCGAGGGACCGGCACGGAGGGAGAACAGCTTTTTCGTATCCGTCTGGCCAACCGCGAGGGGGGCAAAGTGATTGAGGCCTGTACCCTGAAGGAGTCGCTGCGGTATCCCGCCGCGGGGGATTTTGTCGGCTACCGGGTGGTGAAGGTCGAGCCCGAACTGCCTGAGCCCTTCGACCTCCTTGGCTTCATCGCCTACCGGCTCGAACCGGTCTACGTACCGGGGAGGGGGTGGCGGATCGCCGAAAGCTTCGTCCCCGACAACATCAAACCGACGTTGCGGATGTGACCTTCCATGATCAAGCTCCTTATTGACAATCCGCTCCTCCTCCTCTTCGTTGTCGCTGCCATCGGCTATCCCCTCGGCCGGATCAGGATCCGCGGGTCGAGCCTCGGCGTCGCGGCGGTTCTCTTCGTGGGGCTTGGCATCGGCGCACTCCACCCGGAACTGAAACTCCCTGAGATCGTCTACGTCCTCGGGCTTGCCCTTTTTGTCTATACCATCGGGCTGTCCAGCGGGCCTGCCTTCGTGGCTTCGTTCAGGCAGGACGGGGTGCGGAACAACCTCCTCATACTCAGCGTTCTCGTGTTCGCAGCGGCCCTCACCGTGACGGCCCAGCGGTTTCTTGCTCTTCCAGCCACCGTCACCGTCGGACTTTTTGCCGGAAGCCTCACCAATACCCCAGCCCTTGCCGGCGCCCTGGAAACCATCAAACACCTGGCACCGCAGAATCTCATGGAACAGATGCTGGCGGAGCCAGTCGTGGGTTATTCCATCGCCTATCCCATGGGGGTGATGGGAGTCGTGCTTGCCATAAGCTTCGTCCAGAAGCTCTGGCGGATCGATTATGCGGAGGAGGCGAAGCGGTTCAAGATTGCCGGCGCTGCCACCGAGTCCCTGCGGTCGAGGACTATCCGGGTCACCTGGCCCCAGGCCTCACGACTCACCGTGGCGGCACTCTCCCTGCAGGAAAAGTGGGACGTGGTATTCGGCCGGATCAAACGGGGAGAGGACTATCTCCTGACGGGGCCCCAGGTCCGTTTCCAGTCAGGTGACCTGGTGATCGTGGTGGGGACCGATGCGGAACTGCAGCGGGTGGCGGAGGTTCTTGGCGAGGTGAGCGAAGAGGAAATAACCGCGGACCGGAGCGAGTTCGACTACCGGCGCATCTTCGTTTCAAATCCGAGGGTGGCTGGCCGGCGGCTGGGGAGCCTGGAGCTCTTCGAGCGGTTCGGCGCAACGGTGACCCGGGTACGGCGAGGTGACGACGACTTCCTCCCCCACGATGACATGGCGCTGGAACTGGGGGACCGGGTCCGGGTGGTTACCCATAGGGACCGGATGGGGGAGGTGACGGCCCTGTTCGGCGATTCCTACCGGGCGGTATCTGAGGTGGATATCCTCACCTTCAGCCTGGGGCTCGCCCTCGGGTTGTTGCTCGGCATCGTGCCGATTCCCCTGCCGGGCGGGGTGACCCTCAAGCTCGGCTTTGCCGGGGGGCCCCTCATCGTGGCACTCATTCTCGGGACCATCGGCCGCACAGGCGGAATGGTCTGGAGTCTCCCCTACAGCGCCAACATGACGCTGCGCCAGATCGGATTGGTGCTTTTTCTGGCCGGCATCGGCACCCGGGCCGGTTACGGCTTCGTCTCCACCCTTGCCAAGGGGGGAGGTTTTGCCATCTTTGCAGCCGGGGCCGTGGTCACCTGCTGTGCGGCGCTTGCCACCCTCTGGGTCGGCCATCGGGTCCTTAAGATACCTATGGGGATCCTCATCGGCATGGTGGCCGGTCTCCAGACCCAGCCCGCCGTTCTCGGCTACGCCCTGGAGCAGACCGGCAACGACCTTCCCAACATCGGCTATGCCTCGGTCTATCCGGTTGCCACCATCGGGAAGATTCTCATTGTTCAGGTGCTCCTGTCGATGCTTATGTAATCTCCTTCAGCAGACCGGATATCGTCCCGCAGCAAGTTCCATGCAGAATCCGTTGATCCCCGCCAGCCTCCGGCCGATGATATCCTCGGCCTTTGCCGACACATCCCCGAGCCGCTTTCCCTTTCCCAACAGAAGCTGCGCCGCCGCCATGCGGGGGCGGTCAATGGGGGTTCCGATCCGGCTCAAGAGCAGAACGTGGGCTTCCCTGACTCCTTCCAACTCCTCGCAGATCTCCCGTGCAAGCCGGTGGGCGAGGATGTTGTAAATCTTTCCCACATGGCTCACCGGGTTCTTGCCGGCGGCGGCCTCGGTGCCGAGGGGGCGCCCCAGGGCGATGATTCCGTTGACCCGGTTGCCGCGCCCCACCTGGCCCGAGTCGGCGTCCTCCGCCGACGTGCCCAGGAGGCTCAGGTAGACGCCGCCAAGCCCTCGTCCCGGTTCGTCAAGGGCGTTGAGGCAGGCCTCCTTCCGGCCGAAACCCGGAATGCCCGTCAGAAATTCACCGATCTCCCTTTCCACAACCCCCTTGCGGGCGAAGTACTCCCCTTCGGATTCGATGAAGCGCGCCAGAAGCGGCATAGCCACGGTCACCTCAAGATCGTTGCCTGAGCGGAGTCCCATGACCTTGATGTCCTCGCCGGTTTCAGGGAACCGCTCCTTGAACTCGCGGGAGTTCAGGTGGTGCTCCAGGGAAAGAACCGTCAGTTCCGTCGGTGACAGGGGCCAGTAGCCCACGGCCGCCGAGGTGTCGTTGGCCGCCATGACCTCCCCCGGTCGGGCGAAGATGTCGGTCAGTTCCTCCGACCCGGGGGCGAGCACCACCCGGAAATCCACGTGCAGTTCCGGGTCCACGAAGCGGAGGTTCTCCCTGAACCATTGCCGGGCGGCACCCACGGCGATCTCCGCCACCGGAATCTGCCGATCTCCCACGGAAAAAGTAGCCCGGTCACCGATGATGAGCTCCATGGGACGGATTACCCGGCCGCCGCCGAATCGCTTTTCCACGCTTCCGGCGGCAAGGAGGCTCTTGTCGATGTTGTGGTGGAGGATGCGGCCGAACAGCCGGAGATATTCCTGGGACAGGGCCACGGAGACGGCGTCCATGGCCGCGTCGCAGATATAGTCGGGATGGCCTTTTCCCTTGCGCTCCACGATTTCCACCTGCTGGTCCAGGATGGAGTTTCCCTTGAATGTTTCGATGGTTATCATGGCCTATACTGTACCATATCCGGGCGGAATGTCATGGGGCGGAGAGAAGGAGCGAAAAAAGGGCCGTCCTCCGCGACGATTCTGGTGGCGACCAGATCGGTGGCAGTGGACGGCCTTGGGGACCGCGATCGAAGGGGATATCTGAGTCAAGCCTCCTGGCTGTCGACAGCCTCCTGTTCGGGCTCTTTCCTTGCTTGGCCCATGAGGGAGCTGATGGCAGCGCAGGCCTGTGCCACGACGATGATGGAGCAATAGCCGCAGAATATCCAGAGGAAGACGCCGCCGAATCCTTCGGCGATGCCTGACGAGGCGAGGGCCGGGGATGTGCCTCCCAGAACGAGAACAGATGCCTTGACGATGGTTTTGTCCATGATTCCCTCCAACTCGCGTCCTTGCGACGCGTTCTATTCTCCTCCTTCGACAGACGGTGCCATATCGGTGTGGGTACAGAAGAACATGCTCCTGACCATGGATATGAGCAGGAGGACTCCGGGTACCAGCTGGCAGACGACTGCCATGGTTCCAACGCCGGCGAAAAAGACCAGAAGGAACTCCTCCATGCCGAAGCCGCTCAACAGAAGCGGTGAGGAGAAGTCCTCAAGGGGGGGGAAGCTGATGGTCAGGTAGTCAGGAGACATGATTGTCCTCCGATTGTCCTCTTCTGTTATGGATCTGTAACGCCTGTTGAACGCTTTCCTTACTTGCACCGGCTGTACCAACGAAAGCGTGTGGAGTGCATTTAAGGCAAGTAGCCGATATCGTGGGTAAAATTAAGGGGCGAGAGGGTGCGTCCGGAGGAGGTGTAAGGAGTAGCGTATGTTTTTCCTATACGCACCATGGGGGGTAACGGGGTGGAGGTATGAAGGGGTTATGGTGTAACGCTTTGTAAGTGCGTATTTTTGTACGATGCGGCAGGGGGTGCATGCGGGAAGTATACACCAGGGAGTAAAAAGAACGGGGCTTCTCGCGAAGCCCCACTCGGTCGGAGGGGGTAGTTATCTAGCGG
>CAJPFF010000012.1 GCA_905339345.1 Geobacteraceae bacterium
CAAGGTCGGACAAAACCAGCCTCTTGACGCTCCCGGTCGCAACGCTCCGCAATCCCTTGACCGCTTCATCGTACGGAGCCACCCTGACACTTTGGAGAGCGAGGATCTTCTGAGCCGCCTCGCCGGACCCGGCAAGGAGCATAAGCGTGAGCACGAGGACGAACGATACGCGGGTCAACATCAGGATGACACGGTTCACGTCTCTTTGGCCTTGAAACGATGGGAATGGGGGTTCTTCGCTGATGAACCCATCGTTTGGGGTCAAGTCATGGTCTTGTCGGTAAATTGACGTTTTTGGAATAATAACTGCCAATTTTTGGTTGCCTGAGTCGTTAATTTGACTTGATTGTATGAGTGACGAATAAGCCTAACTCTCTGAATACTCATGAAAAACTTTAATTTTCTTGTGTTGAAGGCATGAAAAGAAGTTGTAAAGGCAAAGGAGAATGCGATTTTGATGCCATTTTGCAATGATACCGGTGAGTTGATGATATTTAGGGGAGCGAAAATGGTGAATATATCAAGCGGATATCTGATGTTGCTGATTTATCGTAATATTTGAGAAAACGATTAGTATTGATGGTTGCGCTTTAGTGGCGTTGATCGTTTAGAGAGGAACTTTTCTTGCATATAACTGGTTTCTTGAAAGTATCTTAATGGTTGCCGCTTGGTGATAGGGCATGGAACTATGAGAGTCGATGTGGGGTGGGGGAGGCGAATGTCTTACCGTGATAATACCATCAAGAAACGCGTTTTGGTTGCGACGACCAGCTGTGCAGGTGTTGCGCTGTGGCTCTACGGAGCGGTGACCCCCGTTTGTGCCGATTATGACGACATAAAGGTCCTGGAGATGTTTTACGAGGACAAGGAGCTCGTGGTCACCCCCACGCGGGACCCAAAGCCCATCTCGCAGGTGGCGGAAAACGTGACCGTCATTACGGCCAAGGAGATTCAGGCCCTCAACGCCCATACCCTGGGAGAGGTTCTCAATACCATTCCGGGGGTTCATGTGGAACCCCGGGTGACGCCGGGAGGTTTATCCCCCACGTTGTCCATCCAGGGGTCCGAGAGCAACCATGTCCGGGTGGTCATGGATGGGGTGACCATCAATAACGTCTCCGACTTTCTGGCTGATGTGGGGGCCATACCGGTGCAGCGCATAGCGGCGATCGAGATAATCAAGGGACCGGCCTCCTCGGCGTGGGGCTCTTCCCTCGGTGGGATCATCAACATCATTACCAAGTCTCCGGACGAGGCCCGGAAGGTGGGAGGAGTGTTCTCGGCCTCCATGGGTGAGCGGACAACCGGCGACTTTCGCCTGGAGCTCTCCGGCACCAGTTCTCCCCTTGGATACTATCTTGCTGCAGACGGTATAACCTCCGACGGTCTTCAGCCCCATACAAACGTGGACAGCGGCAGTGTTTACGGGAAGCTCGTCTGGGATCCCCAAGAGGATACCCGCTTACTTGCCACGTACAGTTACTCCCGTGGGGAGAGGGGGTTGGGTACATTCCCACAGTACGGAATTTTGCAGGACGGGGACTATGAGCATCTGATTGCGACCCTCGGTATGACCCATGCGTTGAGCGAAAGCCTTGATCTGGATATCGCGGCCCGCTTCTCGCGGCGCGATTATGGTGATGTATCCGACGATTTGGGCACAGGACTGGAACTGGGAAACAACCGGTATCAGCAGCCCAACCTCGGGGCGAGCGCCAAGCTTGCCTGGCGGGCCGGTATCCACAGTGTAACCCTCGGAACCGATTACGATAACGGCACCATGTCGGCCAACCTGAAAAGCCTTGGGGTTGACCCCACAAGCGGTGACCTGGTCACGATGCGGGCAGAGACCGACGGCCGCCTGGAGCGGTGGGCGATCTTCGCCAACGACACCATCGTCTGGCACAGCTGGTCGATCACCCCCGGCCTTCGTTACGACTGGACCAGCACCAGCAACGACTTCCTCAGCCCGAGCCTCGGCATGACCTACAACTGGAGTGACCATACCGTCCTGCGGGCCTATGTGGCCCGGGGGTTCAATATCCCTTCCCTGGTAGCAACGACTGGCGGCGCCCAGGGGTTGCAGCCAAACCCTGGCCTTGAGGTGGAGAAGGTCTGGTCTTACCAGATGGGCTTCGAGACGACCTACCTCAGGTACATCTGGCTGAAGAGCACTCTGTTCCGTCATGAAGTCTCTGACTTCCAAGCCTACAATAGAGAGACCGGCAGTTACGTGAACCAGGGGGAACAGCGTCGCGACGGGATTGAAGTGGAGGCAAAAACCATCCCCTTCTTCAACACGACACTCTCTGCCGGTTATACCTTTATCGACGCCCACGGACCCTTCACCGATGTCAATGGTGTGCTCAATAACGGAAAAGTACCCAACATCCCCCGTCACACCTGGGATATTGCCTTAAACTACGACGACAGGAAGCTTCTACGCGGGGGGCTTGTTGGTCGCCACACCCGGTGGAATGCCCGGGAGGATTTCAAAAGCAGCGACTCCGCCATGATCTGGGACCTGACCGGTGGAGTACGGTTTCTGTCCGCTGACAACCTTTCAGGTGAACTTTTCTTCGTAGCCCACAATCTTTTCAACGGCTCCCAGTACCTCAATGATCTGGCCAGGAACCCGGGGCGCTGGTACGAGGGGGGGGTCCGCTTTAATTTTTGAATCGTGGGCGATTATTTTGCTTGGCAATTGCTAATTATTTTTCTCTTGATCAACTGTGCGAAATAATTAGAATAGCGTTTTAGCAGCAGCATCTCACCAGGAGGGAGGTACGTATGCAACAGGATGTGCATGTCGCGAAGGCTGAAGAGATGGCGGAGGTGATGGTTGTATCTGAGGGGACAAGCGGTTCCGGTCCTCAAATTGGGATATGCTTCGGCTCGTACTTTATTGTCAGAGGATGACAATCGCTGAAGTATGGACGAAAGGGGGAAATTTTCCCCCTTTTTTTATGTCTGACCATACCATTACGCAGATCAGAACCGGTGAGTCATAGGGCTTGACCGCCCACACCGTTGGCGCCAGGGAGGGCAGCCATGCATCTTTCCCGCTATCTCAAGCGGTACCCCTGCCCCGAACGGCCCGGGCACCTGCTCCTTTTTTCCACCAGAACTGCCGCCATTGCCATCGTGCCTGAGAAGACCGTCGCCGACATGGAGCGGGGGATCATCTCCTCGGCAACTGGTGAAACCCTCTCACGGCTCGGATTCCTCGTCCCCGATACCGATGCCGAGGCAGAAGAGGTGCGTCGGTTCTTTACGATGTTCAATCAGCAGCGAACCCTTGCCACTATCATTGCCGTGCTGAACATGGACTGCAATCTGGCCTGCACTTACTGTTTCGAGGGGGGGCTGAAGGGGGAGCGGTACATGAACACCGAGACGGCAGAGCGGCTGGTTTCTTTTCTTGACCAACGGTATCTTGCCGAAGGCGTCTCCCTCAACCTGGATTTCTACGGAGGTGAACCGCTCCTGAGCATGGATCTGATCCGGCTCATCGCCACAAGGCTTACGGAGCTTGCCGGCGCGCGGGGGCTCTCCTGCTCCTTCGGCATGGTCAGCAATGGTACGCTGCTGACCGGAGAGGTGGCCCAAGAGCTGGCTTCGCTGGGGGTTAGAGGGGTCCAGGTTACCCTTGACGGGACCCGTGAGAACCATAACCGGTTCAGGCCCTTTGTTTCCGGCAGGGGGAGCTTTGATGTCATCGTCCGGAATCTGTTGGAATCGTGCGATCTGCTCGATATCAGTATCGTCTGCAACTACACCGAGGAGAATTACTGTGAGTTTCCCCTCCTTCTCGATTACCTCCTGGAGGTGGGACTGACGCCGGAGCGTCTCGTCGCGGTGAATTTTGCCCCCATCTCCCAGATCGGCGCGGACGCTCTTCCGCCCGAGTTTAACGATGGCTGTGCTTCCCACAACCTGCCGTGGGTACACGAGTCCCAGCTTTTCCTGCGACAGGAGGCTCTGAATCGGGGTTATGGGGTGGCGAAGCTTCGCCCACCACTCTGCATGGTGGAGCTTGCCAATGACCTGGTAGTGACCCACGATGGGGAGCTCTACAAGTGCCCGGCTTTCATGGGGAGAAAGGGACTTGCGGTTGGTACGCTGGAAGAGGGTGTCACGGACTACCGGGATTCTCACCGACTTGATATCTGGGAAAATGAGGAATGCTTCAACTGCGAGTACCTTCCCTTCTGTTACGGCGGGTGCAGGCTTTCGCGGCTCGTCCAGACGGGGGAGATTGCAGGGGTGGACTGCAGGCGGGATTACTACGAAGCGTCACTTGAGCAGTATGTTCAGCAGGAGATGGCCAACAGCTCCCGAAAGCGATGACGCTTATCAGGAGTGCTATGGTGCCGTTACCTGCACCACCGAACTCACCTCACCATTGGGGTTGAACACCTGAATCCGCAGATCTTTATCCGTCGGGTCGGCGGGATAGCGCTGGTAGATCAGCTTCGAACAATCCACGAAGGTCAAGAATTCCCGCTCTCCCGATGATATCGCTCCGGCTGAGAGCCGTTTGCCGGCGCCCGCGTTGAGCCCCACCTGCAGGCTGCTTTCCTCGACCACTATCGTTGCCCCCGGCTGGAAATTCTTTCCTTCGATAACCAGTTTGTAGTAGGTGACTGCCCCGTCGCTCCTTGTGACGCTGTGAATCTCGGGTTTCGCCAGGATGGCGAGAGTCATTGGCGTGGTGAGTGTCTCCTCGGGGTTTTTGACCTGAACCTGATGGAGTCCGCCGCTGGTCTGGGGTACGGTGAATGTGAGCGATTCGGCAGAACCGAAAGTGCTCCTGACCGCCGAACCGTCGAAAAGGACCTGACTTGCTGGTTGGAAGTTGCGGCCGGTGATGGTTACGATGCGCTCGCCGGCGGAAGAGCAGATGCTGATGCTTTCGGGGGAGAGCGATTCGACAAAGGGTTTTTGTGGCTGGATCGAGAAGTTATAGGTACGGCTCGTGGCGCCGTCTTCGCGCTTGAGGAAGAGGGCGTAGAGGCCCGCCGGGAGTCTGGGGATGGTGAAACTCAGCAGTTCCGGGCCCACGACCGTGGTCGGCACCTCGGTTGTGCCGAGAAATGCCACGGTCTTGGCTGTGAAGCCGGTTCCTGAAAGGGTGACGGTGATATTTGGCTCACCTTGGGCAGGGATGATGCTCAGGATGTTCGGGGAAGGCGGGGGGGCCGGCGTTTTTACCGGCGCAGCGGCCTTCTTCGATGTCTTGGCCAGAGGAGCGCCTTGGGCGGTGGCGGCTGACAGTAGCGTCACAAGAGCCACCAGTGTAATCACATACTGTTTCATGGGACCTCCCGTCAGAAGTGTGATTCGCAGCAATTAAATCACGCAGCCATCTGATGTCAACGGTTGAGCGTCATGGCAAGCCAGATGCCCGAAAGGGCGAAGATGACGTTGGCTGCCCATGCGGACACCAAAGGGGGAAGGACCCCTGTCTGGCCGAAGGATACGAGGATGGCATTGATGATGAAGTAGGCGAAGCCGATGCCTATGCTGGCGCCGATGCCGAGGGCTATGCCGCTCGACCGGCCGCCGCGCAGGGCGAACGGGATGCCGAGAAAGGCCATGATGAGCGAGGCGAAGGGAAGCGATATTTTTGCATGCATCTGGGCTTCGTAACGGGTGGTTTCGTACCCTCCCTTTTTCAGCTTTCGGATGTACTCCCGCAGCTTCAGAAATCCCATGTTGTCGGCGTATTTGTCCACCACCTTCAGGTCTTCAATCTGGAGGTTGAGGTTAATCGGCATGCTGGCGACCTGTGATGTGACGGCAACCCCGCCGCTTTGAATATCTCTCACGGCCACCTTCCAGAGGGTCCACTGCTGGCCGTCCCAGCTCCCCTGTTCGGCGTCGATCCTGCGGGAAGGGTTCATCCCCCCCGAGAAGTTCCACAGGGTTACCCCCCTAAGCGTCTGGTGAGTGGGATCAAAGACCCGTGCCATGAGAATTGCGTTGCTGTCCTTGTGCCAGATGTTGTTCTGGCGGAAGAAGGTGTTGGAGCTCTTTTTCCTGATGAGGACTTGTTCGATGTGCCGCATCTGCCGGTAGGTTTCCGGCAGGATCAGCTCGTTGGAGACAATGACGAAGATGCTTGCCGCGCAGGCGATTGCCAGGATGGGGATGCTGATTCTGCCGAGGCTTACGCCGCAGCTGCGCATGGCGACGATTTCGCTGTTGCGCGACAGCATTCCCAGGGTTAGCAGCGTGGCCATGAGGACCGCAAGGGGGACCACCTGGGTAACGATCTCGGGGATCTTGAAGAGGAAGAACTGGACGATGTGTGTCCATTGGGGCTCGAAGCGGAGGAATCGGCCGATCTTCTCCAGAAAATCGATCACCAGGTAGATGGCGATGAATGACGCCAGGCAGAGGCCGAAAATCCTCAGATAGGCAGCGGCGATGTAGCGGGTCAGAATAGTCATGTCCGCTTCCTCCATCGTCTGAGCCAGTCCCTTGCCCGTCCAATCAGCGCGCGGCCCATGTCGACCAGGGGAATCTGACGATCAGCTGCCGCCAGCCGCAGCAGATACAATCCGAAGGCGATGAAGAGTGCATTGGGGAGCCAGACGGCAAGCGATGGGGGAAGAATATCCTTCTCGGCAATGGTTTTGCCTGCGGACATAAGCATATAGTATAGCATGAGGATGACGATCCCGGCGGAAAACCCGCCGGCTCTCCCTGATCGCTGGTTCTGGATGCCGAGCGGAACCCCGATCACTGCGAAGACGATACAGGCAAA
>CAJPFF010000013.1 GCA_905339345.1 Geobacteraceae bacterium
GTTGCCTCTATCATTTGTCCTGAACGGCCGGATGCCATTCGGAACAACTACAAGGGAAAAGAAAGGGATTACTATGAAAAGAGCATTGGGAATTCTGGCCGCCACGGTAGCGCTGTCCGCCCTGAGTGGGCTTGCATTCGCCTCCGGGGGGAAGGACATGAAGAAGGGTGAAGCACTCTTCAAGCAGCACTGTGCGTCGTGCCACGCCGACGGCGGCAATATCGTCAACCCCCAGAAGACCATCGGCAAGGAGGCCCTCAAGGCCCATGGGATCACCGACTGGAAGGGGATCGTCAAAACTATGAGGAATCCCGGGCCGGGGATGACAAAATTTGACACCAAGACGGTACCCGACAAGGATGCGAAGAAGATCGCCGAATACATCCTCAAGACCTTCAAGTGAACCATGGCCGCCAGGGAAGTGCCTGGTAGTCGGTAAGAGCAGAGGGGGAGGCCGGATACTGATCCGTCATCCCCCTCGTGCATGTCCGCATGACGTGTGACAGAAAGGATGGCTGATATGAAGCCTCTCAGGAGCATACTGACGCTGATGGTCCTGGCCGTAACGATCGCCGCGGGCTCCCCGGCCTTTGCCGCCGATTCCCAGTGGGTGCTCATCGACGAAGACCCTGCCACCTCAAATTATTTCTACGATTCGACCTCCATCGCCCAGGGCGAAGAAGGGCTCGTCACCGTCTGGACTAGCGCGGTCTACACCGACGAGGGGAAGGCCGACGCCCTCGACACCATCGGCCATCCCAAGGGGTTCGAAGACCTCTCATCCACGAGCTTTCACTACACCATCAACTGCCCCGGCGACATGAGCCGGCTGGAGAAGGTTGTCCACCGGGACGGCAAGGGTGGGACGATCAAGGAATACACCCTGACCGGCAAGACCCCGTGGGAGGAAATCGAAGCGGAAACGCGGATGAGCCTGCTGCACGACGCCGTCTGCCAGTGACCGCTGTCAGAGTTCGGGCAACCTGTATCGCCGCCACGCGCTTCTTTCCGGTGGCGGATTCCAGTTAAATGGCCAACGGGGTCGAAATTTTGTCACTCGCGGTCAAATTTAATGACATGGTTGCCCATGAACCCGGTTGAACAACAGCCTGATGATTGAAGGAGGTATATGAATGTAGAGATTTGAATTTGTTGTGTTTTTTCCTTTTCGTTTTCCCTCCCCGCTAGATCGCATCTCCCTACGAAATATCCCTCAAGTTTTCTTCTCTCCCGTCGATATAAATTCAAGATGTTTTTTGCCGTGTGACACTCTGGTGTTTATCTTGCAACTAGATGAATCGGTGAGTGTCGGGGTGCGGCAATTTTTTTTGCCTATCAATGTAAGTAAGTACTTACACATTAAAGTTTGCTGAGGACTGACCATGGCAATTGTCAGGAAGGTCAAACCTGTAGAGAGATTTTCCGTTACCCGCGAGCGGATCCTCGACACCGCCATAGGGCTCTTCTCGACCAAGGGATATTCCGGGGCCACGACCCGTGAGATTGCGCAGCAGGCAGGGGTGGCGGAGGTGACACTCTTCAGGCATTTCACTTCCAAGGAAAAGCTTCTTGAGGCGGTCATCTCCCATTACTCGGCCATTCCCGGCCTTAAATCGTTTCTGCCCAAGGCGCTTGAAATGCCCTATGAGGAGGCCCTTGTCGGGATGGCCGACATGTTCCTCGATACCCTTGTCCAGATTAAGGACTGGATTCGGGTCATGCATGCCGAAGTGCAGCGTTCACCGGATAAATTCATCGCTATCTATCACTCATTTCTCGATGAACTCCTCGAGATTTTTGCCTCCTATTTCCGCGAACTGCAGAAGCGGGGAGTCCTGAGGAATTTTGATCCCGACCTTGGCGCGCGGGTCTTCCACAGCATGTTTTATTGCTTCTTCAACATGGAGGAACTGCTCGGGCGGAAAAAGTATCGCCCCACCGACCGCACCAAGGCTGTGCGTGAATTCGTTAGCCTTTTCATCCGCGGTACCCTGGCAACGCAGGGGTAGATGATGAGCGAATCATTCGATTGACGTGTTAATGAGATAAAGAGGGCGAACACCGGGACGAGGGAGGTGAGAAGTGAAACCGGGGGTTCGTAAGCGGAGAAGTGCCTGAATAAGCAAGAAAGGAGGTCCACTTAATGGGAATCAAAGGGTTTACCCGCCTGCTCCTGCTAGCCGGCGTCCTCAGTTCATCGAGCGGCATTGCGGCTGAGATCCATGGCAGAAGCTCTACCCAGCTTTCGTGGTTCAACAACTACTACAACGACCATAGGCAGGTAGAGCTTGGAGAGTACCTGCGCACGTCGGTCACGAACCTCGACAAAGAGGGGAAAGCATCGATCTACGGGTACGGCAGGATCACACAGGACCTGAACAACGGCGATGGGTTCAACAGCAGATTGTACTACCTCTATGGCGAGTATCGCGACTTCTACGACAAGGTTGATTTCCGGCTGGGTCGTCAGTTCGTCAACTCGGCCGCCGGCACCGCGATCATCGATGGTGGGCAGATTGACCTGAAAAACGTCGGCCCCGTGGCCTTGTCGGTGTTCGGCGGCCGTGACGTCATCTTCGGCCTCGAAAATGAATCAAGCCAGAGTGGCGCCTATGCGTTTGGGGCCGCCGCCTACCTGCACGGATTCAAGTCAACCGATCTCGAGCTGAGCTGGTTCCGTAAGTGGGACCGGTGGGACATTTCCCGCGATATTCTGGGGGCGAGCTTCAAGCAATACCTGTTCAACAGCCTCCGCCTGTACGGCAACACGCGGTTCGATCTGGTCACCGAAACCTTTAACGAAGTGCTGGCCGGGGTCAAATACTTTCCGATGTCGAACTTGGTGCTGACCGGCGAGTGGTACCAGAGTTACCCCACCTTCGACACTACTTCCATCTACTCTGTTTTCGCGGTGGACCGCTATCAGGAAGCCGTTTTCCGAGCCGACTACACCATCAACGACAAAATCACTGTCAACGGCGGTTACACGGCACAATTCTTCGAAGATGGCGGCAAGGGTCACATCTATCGGCTCGGCTGTAGCGTCCGCCCCGTGGAGCCTCTTCTGATCAACGTCGAGTATGACAACAACCAGGGCTACAACGGGAGCACCAACGGTATCATCGTTGATGCCTACTACGACGTGACCAAGGCCCTGCAGGTGGCCGCCGGCCTCGCCCACGACGTCTATCAGCGTGACGGCATGGCAGACGACGAGATTGCCCGCGTCTACTGGCTCGGCGGCAAGTACCGTCTGGCTAAGAACATGCAGGCGTCGCTTCGCGTGGAGAACAACGTCAACGCGCAGTACGAAAATGACACCCAAGGGCGCTTCGTTTTCGACTACGACTTTTAGAAAGGGGGTAATCTGTGAAGAAATGGTTTATAGCACTGCTGCTTCTGACCGTGTCGACCTTCTTTGTGCAGATGGCCCTTGCTGAGAAGGTGGCCCACAAAGAATACGCCTCGACTCCCATTGCCGACTGCAACAGCTGCCACAAGGGCGAAGGGGTCGCACCGAACCACGACGGCGACTGGCTCCGCCACCACCGGGTGCTCGCCAGCAAGGCGGGGAACAACTGTGCCCAGTGCCACACCCAGTCGTGGTGTCTCGACTGTCACGCGGGAGGCGGCATCGAACGGGATCTCGGAACCCGCAACTACAACCGCGACTACGTTCCCAAGAGCCACCGCAGCGACTTCATCAGCATCCATCCGATCAAGGCCCTGGACAATCCCCAGAGCTGCAACCGCTGCCACGAGCCGTCGTACTGCAACCAGTGCCACAGTCGGTTCCCCAAAGGGTCCATGCGGATCAAGTCCCACATGAGAAGCGGCAACACCCAGTCCTACATCTGGAACAGTGACCATGCCACTGAGGCCCGCAGGAACCTGCAGTCTTGCCAGACCTGTCATCCCGACGGCGACGTCTGCATCAAATGCCACGCCACCAGCAACAAGGGAGGTTCCGGCATCAACCCTCACCCCCGAAAGTTCAAGGGTGACAACATTATCGAACGGAGCGACCGGTCCTGCCGGAAGTGCCACAATCTCTAGTCTCAGAAAAAGTCCACAAGGAGGTATGCAACATGAAGTTGTCCAAAAGTTTGACTATGTTGCTGGGAACAGCGGCCATGTTTGCCATGTACGGCTGCGGAAGCGACAACCGCGAAAGCAATATTGATCAGCAGACTGCCACTTTCCAGGCGTCAGCGGCCTGTATCAGCTGTCACGCCACGAACAAGACCTCGCCGGTTACCGGCGCTCTTATCGTCGAGGAGTGGAAGAAGTCTGTTCACAACACCAATGCCGGTGCAGCCTGCACCGACTGCCACACCAACAGCGGCCACCCGAACGGCGGTTCCATCGTCGCAGCAGTTGAGGATACCCAGTGCGCCACCTGCCACACGGTCGCATCGCTGGGATATCCGCACTTTGCAAACTACACGACCAGCCTCGCGGCCCAGTACGTGAGCCAGACCGATGCCGCCGGCGTGCAGTGCCGTCAGTGCCACAATCCGCACGATACCACCTCCCTCATCCAGTACAACAAGGACTGGACCGAGTCCGGCCATGGCAATGTCGGCTATGTTCCCGGCAACGCCAGCGCCAGCAGCGTCAACTCCCACTATCCGTGGACGACTGCCGGCCGTGACTCCTGCGCCAAGTGCCACACCAGCACCGGCTATCTGAAGCACGTCGTTGGCGGCACGACCACCCTTACTACCAATGCAGGCGTGTCGACAATCACTGCCGGTCCGTACATGAGCAACAACAAGAAGAACGAGGCCATCATGTGCTCGGCCTGCCACGAGGACTACAGCTGGAAGCGGCGTTCCATCGGTGCCCGGACCATGGAGTATACCTATGACGCGGACCTCGTTCCTGGCGGTGGCTCCGATGCCTTTGCCGGTGCTGCTCCGGCAACAGCAAACGGTGCTGCTCCGGAAACGGCCGTTGTCCTTCCGGACGTCGGCGACTCCAACCTTTGCCTTGTCTGCCATGGCGGCCGCGGCAACTTCCAGTCGAAGCGGGCCTCCCGTTTTGAGGGTCACCACGCCGCGACCGGCGCTGACCTCTTCGCGGCAAACAGCCATTTCGGCTTCGAATTCGCTGGACGTGACTATACCAAGCCGGCCGCTTACGCCCACGACTCCATCGGCGTTGCCACTGGGGCTGGGCCTTGTGTCAGCTGTCACATGAAGTCGACCAAGAGCCATACCTTTGATGCCGTCACCAAGAATGCCAGCGGCGTCATCACCGCCATCAACACCCAGGCTGTCTGCAACACCTGCCACACCGGCGCTTCCGCCATAAATGCTGCCACGCTCGAAGAGCAGTCCCTCGGCTACCAGAATGCCGGTAAGCTTGTGATTGACTACCTGGCCAACACCGTGCCCAACTATACCGGTGCTCCGATCGTTATCACGACCACCGCCCAGGCCAATGCGGCGCATGTCAACACCTACGGTGCGTTCCAGAATTCGCTCCTCACCTCCGAGGACCCCGGCGGGTATGCCCACAACATCTACTA
>CAJPFF010000014.1 GCA_905339345.1 Geobacteraceae bacterium
TGGAGGAGGTGCCGGAGATCGAGCGGCGGGTCGACGCGCTGGGTGCCCCCGGCGGGCCGCTGCACGGAATTATCTGAGCGAGATTGTGAGATAGCGAGGGAGTGAGGCAGTGAGAGGCAGAAAGAGGCGTGTTCCAACGAAGAAAAATGTGGCAGGGGGGCGGGCGGCATCTCCCGTGGCAACCGGCGGTGGCGAGAAGCTTCTTGCCGCGCTGCGGGAATTGCCGGCGGGGATGATCTACACCCTGGCCGCCAAGCCCACCGTCCTGCGGGGGCTCGCCCTGGCCATCGAAAAGCGGGTGAGGGGAATCGACTGGAACCCTGCCCGTTCGGTCCTCTACGCCGAGGTCATGGACGGAAGCCGCCACTACGAGGTGAGCCTGGAGGCCAGCGGCGGCTTCCTCACCCCCTCCTGTGACTGCCCGCTCTGGCGCCCCACCGGCCACTGTCCCCACGTCATCGCCGCCCTGGCGGTTCTGAAAAAGGGCCTGGTGCATCAGTCCCTTTCCAGCCTCCGGCTCGACAGTGACTATCTGGCCGAGGTGAGCGGCTGGTTTTCGGGGAGCGATGCCGCGCAGCCGGCGGCGCCGCTGCTGCCGCGCCTCGTGGTGGAGCGGGGCGTCAACGGGATGCAGACGCGGGTATGGCTGGGGGAGCATCCCGTGTCGATCCACGACCAGGGTCTTCCCCGCCCGGTGCGGGATTTCCTCTGGACCCTCCTCAACCCCCGGGAGAGCGGCTTCATCGTCGAGCGCTTCCTGGCGGCCTTCGGCGACGATGCGCCGATCACCTTCCGGCAGGGAGTCAACGAGATTCCCCTTCGATTCGATCGCGACCGGGTTCACGGCACCATGACCCTCCTTGAGCAGGCCGACGGCAGGGTCACTGCCCACAAGGCCCTGGAGGACGGGCGCGCCATCCCCGACGGCTGCTTCGCCACCTACCGCTACTATTTCGACATCCCCGCGGAGGCAATCCGCATCATCGACTCCTTCGACGGTTGGGAGCCCTGGAACACCATCAATTACGAGGCAGCCGAATGGAGTCTAGACACCGGAGCCCCCGTGGAGCGAAACCTCCGGACCGTCTCTCTGGCTGCCGATGCCTTTAACTCCCTGGGAATAACCGTTTCCGAGGGGGGGCTCCACGCGCTTCTGGCGCGTATCCGATTCTCCGGAGCAGGCGGGGAAACCGAGCCTGTCCCGGTCACCCACCGGTACCGCCTGCGGGTGACCGACGTGGACAGCAACACCGCACTCCTGCTGGCCCAGGGTCTCCACGGCGACACGCCCATCCCCCTCTCCGGCACGGCGTTCCGTTTCTTCACCGCCCGGGGGCGAACCACGGCATCGGTTCCCCTGCGGACCAAGAAGCGGAGCAGCACCGTGATCGCCGCCTGCTTCGCCACCCTCGACTGTGCAACCAAAGCCGAGCTTGATCGTACCATCCGTGCATCCCTCGCGGGAGACGACTTCCTGAAGCGGAGTGTGAAGAGCGAGGCCAAGCGGATCATCGCCGCCTTCGTTGCCGCCTGCGCCAACCGCGAAGCCACGCTCCTGGCGTCCGACGGTGCCTGGCTCATGACGGTGGCCGAGCCGCGGGTCGAAGCGCGGCTTCTGGAGATCCCCTACCGGCTCTTCGGAGCCGATATTTTCGGCGCGGCCCAGGAGCCCGGCGCCATGGCAGTACCCCGCGACCTCCTCTTCCGGCACCTCCCCGAACTCCACAAACAGCTTGCCGAAAACGGTTTCGACCTGGTCCTCCAGGACCGCCCCGTAAACGCCGTAACCCTGGACGTAACCCTCGACGCCACCCGCTCCACCCTTGACTGGTTCGAGCTCCGCCCCGAGATCCGCTGTGGCACCGACGAACTCACCGAGCAGGAGATCGCCGAGGCCATGGCCAGCGGCGGCGTCTTCCGCCGGGGCGACTCCTTCCTCCTCATCGACGAGGAATCGGCCCGCATCCTCGCCATGCTCTACCCCGAGGCCGGAGCGAAAAAGCGCAAGAAGGCAGAAGTGGTCCGCATCCCGCGGCTCCAGATCCTCGACTGGCTCGTCCTGCGGCGCCACGGGGTCACCGTCCGCCTCTCTCCCGAAGACGAGCGGATCTTCGCAAGCCTCGCCACCTTCGAGCAGATACCGCCGTCGCCACTCCCCACGGGGCTCCAGGCAACCCTTCGCCATTACCAGGAAGACGCCTTCCACTGGCTCGCCTTCCTCTACACCCACCGCTTCGGCGCCTGCCTCGCCGACGACATGGGGCTCGGCAAGACCATCCAGGCCATCAGCCTCCTGGCGGCCCTCCACGAGGGGACGATACCGTCCCGGGCGACTGAACCGTCCCCCCACCTCATCGTCGTTCCCCCGAGCCTCCTCTTCAACTGGGAGAGCGAGCTGGCCCGCTTCTACCCCGCATTGACCGTCCTCACCTACCGGGGTACCGGCCGCAGCGCCGACTTCACCGGCGTCGACATCGTCCTCACCAGCTACGGCATCATCCCCCGTGACATCGACATCCTGGCCGAGATCCCCTTCCACTGCATCGTCTTCGACGAGGCCCAGGCCGTGAAGAACATCCAGGCCGACACCACCGGCGCCTGCCGCCGGCTGCGGGGCGCCTTCACCCTCTGCCTCACCGGAACCCCCGTGGAGAACCACCTGGGCGAGTACTACTCGGTCATGGACCTGGCCGTGCCGGGGCTCCTGGGCCCCTACGAAGAGTTCCGCCGCCACGCCGCCAGCGCCGCCGCCCCGTTCCTCGAAACCCTCATCCGCCGCACCCGGCCCTTTGTCCTCCGACGGTCAAAGCAGATGATCGCCGCCGAGCTCCCCCCCAAGATCGAAACCGACATCCACCTGGAACTGAGCCCCCGGCAGAAGGCCCTCTACACCCGCACCGTCGAAGAGGTGCGCGAAACCGTGGCCGAAGCGTGGCGCAGTAAATCCTCCGGCCAGGCCCGGATCATCGCCCTTACCGCCATCCTGCGGCTGCGCCAGCTCTGTCTCTCCCCCCGGCTCCTCATCCCCGGTTCCAAGGAAGCGTCCCCCAAGGTGGAATTCCTCGTGGAACAGCTGGAGGAGCTCTTCGACGAAGGCCACAGTGTCCTCGTCTTCTCCCAGTTCACCTCCTTCCTCGACATCGTCGAAGCGGAGATGGTCCGCCGGGGGCTCAACCACCAGCGCCTCGACGGCTCCACCCCCATCCCCGAGCGGAAGAAGCTCGTCAATGCCTTCCAGAAGTCGGAAGCGCCCTCCGCCTTCCTCCTCTCCCTCAAGGCCGGCGGCAAGGGGCTCAATCTCACCCGCGCCACCTACGTCTTCCACCTGGACCCCTGGTGGAACCCCGCCGTGGAAAACCAGGCCTCCGACCGGGCCCACCGCATCGGCCAGACCCGCCAGGTCACCATCACCCGCCTCGTCATGCGCCACACCATCGAAGAAAAGATGATGGAGCTGAAAAAGCGTAAGCTCAAGCTCTACCATGCCCTGCTCGAAGAGAGCGCCGCCGGCGAAGGGGCCGGCATCAGCCGGGAGGATTTCGAGTTTTTGTTGGGGTAGGGGGGGATAGGATATTTGGTGTAGGGGCGGGGTCTCCCCGCCCTGGTCACGATATGGCAATAGAAGGCCAAAGGGCGGGGTGACCCCGCCCCTACGGAGAAATAGACGAAATGTCATTCAATCCTGAGATCCACCATCGCCGTTCAATCAGACTGAAGGGATACGATTATTCTTCAACGGGAGCATATTTTGTGACGATCTGCGTCCATCAGCGGGAGTGTCTGTTTGGAGAGGTTTGCGACGGGGGCATGTTGGTAAATCCCTGCGGCAGCGTGGTTGAATCGATATGGGGTGGATTATCGGAGTACTTCCCGGGAATCATTCTTGATGCACATGTCATCATGCCGAACCATTTTCATGGGATCATCATTATTGATGGCGTAGGGGC
>CAJPFF010000015.1 GCA_905339345.1 Geobacteraceae bacterium
ACCCCCTCTTCCACCAGTTTGAGGGAGAGCGGCAAAGATGTTTCCAGGCCGATGATGCCGTTCAGGGCCTCGTTGAACTCCACATCCTTCTCGTCCAGGTGGTGGGGAGCGTGGTCGGTGGCAATGGCATCAATGGTGCCATCCTTCAGGGCCTCCTTTACCGCGGCCACGTCGTCGGCCGTGCGAAGCGGCGGGTTCATCTTGGCATTGGTGTCGTACCCCCGCACCGCCTCGTCGGTGAGGCTGAAATAGTGGGGTGCGGTCTCGCAGGTGACTTTCACGCCGCGGGCCTTGGCATTGCGGATGATGCGAAGCGACCCCCTGGTGGAAACGTGGGCGATGTGGAGCGGAGAATCGGTGAACTCGGCCAGGTAGACGTCACGGGCAGTTGCCGCGTCCTCGGCGGCCCACGGGATCCCCTTCAGTCCCAGCTCGGTGGAAACGAACCCCTCGTTAATGACTCCCGCACCCACCAGCGACAGGTCCTCAGCGTGGGAGATGACCATAATACCCATCCCCTTGGCATACTCCAGGGCACGGCGCATGAGCTCGGAGCTCGTCACCGGCCGCCCGTCGTCGGAGACGGCCACGCAGCCAGATTCCTTCAGCTCGCCCATTTCGGAGAGGCGCTCGCCGTGAGACCCCTGAGTGATTGAACCCACCGGGAAAACGTTGACCACCCCTTCGGCCTTGGCCTTGGCGATAATGTAAGTGGTCACCGCCTTGTTGTCGTTCACCGGCTTGGTGTTGGGCATGCAGGCCACCGATGTGAACCCGCCGGCCGCAGCAGCCCTGGTCCCGGAAACTATATCTTCCTTGTACTCGAGGCCCGGGTCACGCAGGTGGACGTGCATGTCGATGAGCCCCGGCGTGACGATCAGGCCGGAAGCGTCGATCGTCTCGGTTTCCGGGGGTGCCGTCAACCCCTTGCCCAACTCCTTGACGATCCCATTCTCAACGAGTATGTCGAGCGTTTCATCAATTCCCTGGGACGGGTCGATCACCCGCCCTCCCTGTATCAAAAGATTCATTGGTCACCTCGCGTTCTGGTGTAGGGGCGATCCTTGTGATCGCCTGCAAACGGGCGAATACGAGATTCGCCCCCACAATAATGGGATCATTCAGTTGCCAGCGTTCCGCCACTCACGTGGTAGAGCATCGCCATCCGCACCGCCACGCCGTTTTCCACCTGCTTGAGAACGTAGGAGTTGGCGCCGTCTGCCACGTAGGAGGAGAGCTCCACCCCGCGGTTGATGGGTCCGGGGTGCATAACCATCGCGTCGGGCTTCGCCCACTTGAGGTTTTCAGGGTTAAGACCGTAATAGCGGGAATACTCCCGCGTGTTGGGAATGAGGGTTTTCCCCTGCCGCTCCTGCTGAATGCGGAGCATTATGATCACGTCGGCGTCTTGGATCGCCTCTTTCATAGTGCCGCAGACGGTGACGTTGCCGAGCCGCTCCACCCCCGGCGGCATCATGGTGGGGGGGCCAGCCAGGTACATGTGGGACCCCATCTTGGTGAGGCCGGAGATGTCGGACCGGGCCACCCGACTATGGGTAATGTCGCCGACAATGGCCACCTTGAGCCCGTCGAGCCGACCGTAGCGGTCCTTAATGGTCAACATATCGAGGAGCCCCTGGGAAGGGTGCTCGTGGGCGCCGTCGCCGGCATTGATGATGGAGCAGGAAAGCCGCTTGCCCAGGAAGTAGTGGGAGCCCGACACGGCGTGGCGCATGACGACGATATCCGGTTTCATGGCTTCCAGGTTCCGGGCCGTATCGAGGAGCGTCTCCCCCTTGGTAGCCGAACTCGTGGAGGCGGTGATATTGACGGTATCGGCCGACAGCCGCTTTCCCGCGATCTCGAATGAGGTACGGGTGCGGGTCGACGACTCGTAGAAAAGGTTGATGATGGTCTTGCCGCGCAGGGTCGGCACCTTCTTGATATCGCGGCTGTTGATCTCCCGCATGTTTTCGGCGGTCGAGATCAGCAGTTCAATCTCATCCTTGGTGAGGTCTTTCAGCGCTATGATGTCCTTGTGCTTGAATCCCATCGCGTCCCCCCGTGGTGGTGTAGGGCCAGGCCCCGTGCCTGCCCCGGCAAAGGCAACCGCCGGCGGCTGCCCTCAGGCAATCACTTCTCCAGGATCACTTCCACCGGCTTGGCATCGGCATCGAACTGGACCGTGATCTTCTCCCGGCGGCTCGTGGGTACATTGCGCCCAACAAAGTCGGCCCGGATGGGGAGCTCCCGGTGCCCCCGGTCGATAAGAACCGCCAGCTGGATGCTGTCGGGCCGGCCGTGGTCCATGATGGCATCCATGGCGGCGCGGATGGTCCGGCCGGTAAAAAGCACGTCATCCACGAGGATAACCTTCTTCTTTTCCATGGTGAACGGGATATCGGTCTTCCCCACCGGCAGGTGGATGGCGTGTCCCTTGAAATCATCGCGGTAGAGGGTGATGTCAACCTCCCCCACTGACACCTTTCCCCCCTCGATCTCCTCCAGCCGGGCCGACAGTTCCCGGGCCAGATGGACACCACCGGTCCTGATCCCGACGAGGACCAGGTCAGCAACCCCCTTGTTCCGTTCGAGGATCTCGTGGGCGATCCGGGTAAGAGCCCGCTTTACTCCAACCCCGTCAAGTATGGTCGTCTTCTCTTCAGCCACTTCGTCCCTCCTTTCCGCTCACTGGGTCCTGTCGGCAACTCCGTCAACAGGCACGAAAAGAGCCCTTCCGCACAACGCGAAAAGGCTCAGTAAGACTGTCTGGTACGAGTCTGTCATCAGCACCTTTTCTAACCTCACGGGGTTAATTTAAAAGGTAAAGTTTGTGTGTGTCTGCAAAATTTCCGGAAGTTTATCACCCCGTCAAGGAGAGTGTCAAGGTCAATTTCAGTGAATCAGATCACCGATACTCTTCCAGCGGACACGGAAGTTATCGCGGTCCCACGACCAGTATTTGATGAAGGCAAGTCCCTTGATCTGCTCGCTTTTCACAAATCCCCAGAAGCGGCTGTCGTAGGAGCGGTCCCGGTTGTCGCCCATGACAAAATAGGAACCCGCCGGCACCGTGACGGGACCGAAATTGTCCCTCGGGTTCTGGGCCGTGGGAATGATATCGTTCTCCTTGTGGACCTCCTGGGGGATCTGATAATGCTTCCCGTTCACATAGACCTTCTTCATGTAGACTTTGATCTCATCACCGGGAACCCCGATGACGCGCTTGATGAAGTCCTTGCTCGGATCTTCGGGATATTCGAAGACAATGACGTCGCCACGCTTCGGCTCTCGAATCGGAGCAATTTTCATGTCGGTGAAAGGAATCTTGGTGCCGTAGATGAACTTGCTGACGAGGATATGGTCACCGATGGCCAGGGTATCCTCCATGGAGCCGGAGGGGATCTTGAATGCCTGCACCACGAACGTCCGGATGATGAGGGCAAGGATGACGGCGATGATAATCGACTCGGCATACTCCCGGACAATATGCTTTTTCTTTACCTGCTGCTCCTCTGTCGCCGTGCCTTCACCCATGACGCCGTTCGATCGATTCTGCGTGTCCTTGTAGTCCATTGCGGTTCCTTTTCGGTGAACGTTCGCTACCTACTCTTCCACCTTGAGAATGGCGAGGAAAGCCTCCTGTGGCAGTTCCACGTTCCCCACGTTCTTCATCCGTTTCTTCCCTTCCTTCTGCTTCTCAAGGAGCTTGCGCTTGCGCGTTATGTCGCCGCCGTAGCACTTGGCAAGAACATCCTTGCGCAGGGCCTTGACGGTTTCCCGGGCAATGACCTTGGTGCCGATGGCCGCCTGGATCGCCACTTCGAACATCTGGCGGGGAATCAGCTCCTTCATCTTGGAGACGAGGTCCCGGCCCCGGAAATAGGCCTTGTCCCGGTGGATGATGAGGGAAAGGGCGTCGACCACTTCGCCGTTGATCATGATATTCATCCGCACGAGTTCGCTGCGGCGGTAGTCCAGATGCTCGTAATCGAGAGACGCATATCCCTTGGTAATGGATTTGAGCCGGTCGTAGAAGTCCAGCACCACCTCGTTCAGGGGGAGTTCGTAGATAATCATAACCCGCGTCTGGGTCAGGTATTTAATCTCCCGTTGAACCCCGCGCTTCTCCTCGCACAGAGCCAGGATCCCGCCGACGAACTCGTTAGGAGTGTGAATGGACGCCAAGATGAACGGCTCCTCCACGTAGTCGATTTCCTGGGTGGGGGGGAGCTGATTGGCGCTCTCGATGGAGATCACGTCCCCCTTGAGCCGGTGGACCTTATAGACAACCGTCGGAGCGGTGGTGATCAGGTCGAGGTTGAACTCCCTTTCCAGCCGCTCCTGGATGATCTCCATGTGAAGAAGCCCCAGAAAGCCGCACCGGAAGCCGAAACCCAACGCCAGGGAGGTTTCCGGCTCGTAGGAAAAAGAGGAGTCATTGAGCTTGAGCTTGGCGAGTGCGTCGCGAAGCTGCTCGTACTGTGACGTATCGATGGGGTACAGCCCCGAAAAGACCATCGGCTTCACTTCCTTGAAACCGCCGAGGGGAGTGATGCAGGGCCTGTGGGTATGGGTTACGGTGTCGCCGATCTTGGCATCGGCAACATCCTTGATGCCGGCGATAAGGAAACCGACCTCTCCCGCCGACAGCTGGGGCACCTCGCGCATGACCGGGGCGAAGACGCCGACCTTGAGGGCCTCATAGCTGCGCCCGGTGGAGACGAGCTGGATCTTCTCCCCCTTTTTCAGGGTACCGTCGATGAGCCGCACCAGGATGATGACTCCCTGATACTGGTCGTACCACGAATCGAAGAGCAGCGCCTTGAGCGGCGCGGCCGGGTCTCCCTCCGGCGGCGGTATCTTCTTGACAATCTCTTCCAATATCTCCCGGGTGCCGATCCCCTCCTTGGCGCTGGCGAGTACCGCGTCGTGGGCGTCAATGCCGATGATCTCCTCGATCTCGTGCTTGACCCGCTCCGGATCAGCCGCCGGCAGATCGATTTTGTTCAGGACCGGGAAGACCTCAAGATTGGTGTCGATGGCCAGGTAGACATTGGCAAGGGTCTGGGCCTCGACCCCCTGGGATGCATCAACCACCAGCAGCCCCCCCTCGCAGGCAGCCAGGGACCGGGAAACCTCGTAGGTGAAATCCACGTGCCCTGGGGTATCGATAAGGTTCAGGACGTAGTCCTTCCCGTCGTTAGCCCGATAGATCAGGCGGACGGTCTGGGCCTTGATGGTAATCCCCCGCTCCCGCTCCAGGTCCATCTTGTCGAGGAACTGATCTTGCTTCTCTCGCTCAGACAGGGCGCCGGTGTACTCCAGAAGCCGGTCGGCAAGGGTGGACTTACCGTGGTCAATGTGGGCAATTATCGAGAAATTCCGGATGTTTTCGATCTTCATAGACACCTTGTTCGTATGCTTGAGTGTAACCGGGGAACAATAGCCGAAAGAGCCTGTTTTTGTAAAGGAGATTCTCCGGAAAGCCCCTGATGAGGATTCCAGCATTAATTTAATCCCACTTATGCGATTGCCGAGCCCGCAGAGCTGTGGTATACAGTCCAACAGACCATATTTCATTATCGTAACAGTATCCGCGACACTCTGAAACAAGAGGGTGGTCTGTTACCTATTCCCTTGCGTTCGCCGACAGGAATAACGACCGTGGCCCCGACTGGACCGACATGCGCAATGGAGACCGAACGAATTGCCGAGCTGGAGCGGCTTGTTGACGAATTGCGGGCTGAGTTGGCCGAACGGAAAAACGCCGAGCGGGAACTCAAGCGAGCAAAGGCGACAGCCGAAGCGGCCTGCCACACCAAGGGAGAGCTCCTTGCCCAGGTGAGTCACGAAATCCGTTCCCAGATACAGCTTCTGACTGGCGCCGTTGAACTTCTCCGCGAAACTCCTCTCGACCAGGCTCAAACTGAATACCTGAACGCCTTTCACCATGCTGCAGAATTCCTCCTCTCCCTCGTCAACGACCTGCTCGACAACTCACGGCTCGAAGCAGGACGGCTCCACCTGGAACAGATCGAGTTTCCGTTCCGTGAATTCATCGACACAACCGCAAAACTCATAACCTGGCAGGCCGGCAGAAAAGGGCTCGTACTCGAGTATAGCGTGGCGTCCGATGTTCCTGCTCGGCTTGTCGGCGATCCGAAGCGACTCCAACAGGTTATTCTCAACCTGGCCGGCAACGCCGTAAAGTTTACCGACGAGGGGAAAATCACCCTCACGGTCGAACGGGACCCTGACCCGTCCCCATCCGACTCCACCACGGAAGTCCCCCTCCGGTTCACCATTCAGGATACGGGGGTAGGAATTCCCGGCGAAAAACTCGATGAAATCTTCGAGAGATACGCTCAAGTCTCGTCCGCCACCTCCCGCACCTACGGAGGAACAGGGCTCGGACTGGCCATCGCCAAGGGCATCGTCAGCATGATGGGCGGAACAATTCGGGTTATGAGCAAGGAAGGGAAAGGGACCTGTTTCGTATTTACCGCCCGACTATGCTCCCCGGGTCTCCCCGTTTCCCCCGACACCGAACGGAGAAAGGCCGCCAATCCGCAGGAACGGAGCCTCCGGATTCTCCTGGCAGAGGATGCCGCGGACATACGGATGCTTCTCAGTGCGTTCCTCGGAACTACCAGCCACGCTGTCGACATGGCCCACAACGGCGAAGAGGCGCTGAAGAAGTTCATGGCGGGCGACTACGACCTCGTGCTTATGGACATACAGATGCCGGTCATGGATGGCTTTTCGGCCACCAGGAAGATCAGGGAATGGGAGCAACAGCATGGCCGAACGCCGGTGCCCGTTATCGCACTCACGGCCAGCGCCGAGCGACGTGATTTCCTGAAGACACGGGAAGCGGGCTGTACGACGCATCTCTCCAAGCCGATCAGAAAGGAGATTCTGCTGCAAACGATCAACGAAATGGCACAGCAGTAACCGGAGGATCCCCCCCATGACCCAACGCAAGCGGAAACCTGTCAGAATCAAGGTGGACCCGGAACTGATCGACATCGTTCCCGTCTTCCTCGATCACCGGTGGCAAGATGTCGCTTCCCTTCAAGATGCCCTGGCCCACGAAGATTCGTCCCTGATCCGCACCATAGCCCACAATCTCAAGGGGGCGGGACGCTCGTTCGGGTTCGACGCCGTGAGCCTCATCGGCGAGCGGCTGGAAAACGCGGCTGCGCGCAGTAACTGGCCTTCCATAGAGCGATTCATAAACCGGCTGATCGCCTATCTGGAGAGGGTCGAGCCTGTCTGCGAGTAGCGTTGCGTTGCCTTCCCCCATGATTCGTGCTATACGTCCGGCAGCCTGACCACCACACGCAAAGGAATAAACATGCTGACCGGAAAACAAAAACGCTTTCTCCGGGGGCTGGGGCACAGCCTCAATCCCGTAATCACCGTCGGCAAAGGGGAAGTCTCCGAACCCCTTGTCCGCGAAACCGTCGAAGCCCTCGAGCACCACGAACTCATCAAAGTGAAGATCCTCGAAAGCTGCATCATGGACCGCCACGAGGTGGCCGATGAACTGGCCCGCGCCTGCGGCGCCGAGGTGGCCCAAGTGCTCGGTCGGACTTTTCTTCTTTACCGTAAGGCCACTGAACCGAAACTGGAGCTCCCCAAGGAAAAGTAGACCACCCAGAACCTTACCAGACGAGAAAAGCCCGGATCGCTCCGGGCTTTTCTCGTTTATTGCTCTATGTATTGGTCTGCCGGCTTCGGGAATCAGTCGTCGTGCCCGTGTCCTTTACCCTTGCCACGGTGCTTGTGCTCATCCTTGTATCGCCGCTTATCCGCTTTGCGGCGCTCCTTATACTCTTTTTCCGGCTTGAAGCGCTTCCCGCGGTAGTGGTCGTGGTCACTGCGGTAAACCCGGTATTCGTCGTCGCGGTAGTAACGGATCCGCTCCAGCTTATGCTTGCGGAGCCCCGGGGGGAGGCTCTTGTACTGAACCACAGCCCACGGTCCCCGGTAGTGGGGTGCCCGGTACCAGTAATTGTCCTGCCAGAGGTAGTAGCGGCCGGAGATGTAGAAAATGTCATAGGGGATATCCACCCCGACGTAAAACCCGAGACGCGGTGGGGTGATAAAGACCGGCGGTTCCTCGATCACCACCCGCGGAGGCGCCGAAACCACCACTGGCTGCGGCGACGGAATTACCACTCTTGGCTGGTTACCGACATTGATGTTCACGTCAAAGCCGACGTCGGACGCAGCGAGTACCGGCGACACCACCGCCAACACCAGGGGAACAGCTGCAAGAAACTTCTTCATAGACTCTCCATTCTCGATAAAATTCCCTTGACGATTGCACCACTCAAGGGGACAGGATATAAAAAAGCCGGGACCGCACCATTAAAAATGATATTTCGGCAACCCGGCTGTCTGCGTGAGACCCTGTAGGCTTTCCGCCCCATCCTCACGGATGGTTAAGTATTATCGTCTATCAAGCAGCATTTTTTCACCGTTAATAACCCAATACCGGCGGCAAGTCAAGGATTTAGCCATACCATCCCGTAATCACGTGTCTTGCCGGCACACTCCTCCCCTCCGTTCACACTCTTTCATAGGGCTCGAAGAGCCGCTTGAATTCGTCAAGGGCGAAGCGGTCTGTCATGCCAGCGATATAGTCGCAGACGACCCGCTCCCGCCCCAGAATATCCATCTTATTCTGATACTTGCGTGGTAGGAGCGTAGGATGTTTCACATAGGATTCAAAGAGTTGGGAGAGGTAGCGTTCTGCCTTCACCCGCATCCGCTCAACCCTGTAGTGCCGGTAGAGGTTTTCAAAGAGAAACCGCTTGAGCTTACGGTTTTTTTCCGCTACAGCCGGACTGAACGCCACCACGGGGCGGTTGCCCCTCCGCAGATCGTCAAGGGTGGAAATATTCAGCCGTCGCACGTTCTCCAGCGTGGTGACGGTCAGGTCCTTGATGAAGAGCCCGATGAGGGCGCTGATGGTCTGGAACTTCCGCCGCTCAGGGTCGATCTCCGGATAGGCGCTCCCGATCCCCTCGTAAACCTCCCGCCAGAGCTCCACCCCTTGGAGCTGATCAAGAGCGATGAAGCCTGACTTGAGGCCGTCGTCGATATCGTGATTGTTGTAAGCGATCTCATCGGCATAGTTGAT
>CAJPFF010000016.1 GCA_905339345.1 Geobacteraceae bacterium
AAGGCGGGATCGCTGATGTCGACGAAGACGAGGCGCCCCCCGTGGTTCTTGCGCCGATAGATCGCCATCTCCGCCGCGCAGACGGAGCAGGCGCCGTCATAAAAAACCGTGAGGGGGAAACGGGGCGATGGGAGCATCGGAATACCTCGCAATCGATGGTTCCCGAAACCTATACCACGGAACCGCCCGGTGGCACTCGCTCTCAGGGGTAGAGCCGGAAAAGCTGCTCGACCACGCAGGCGGGCTTTTTCTCCCCCTCGATCTCCACGGTAATCTCGTAGGTGATCTGCACCGCCTCACCCAGGGGCTCAAGGGCCGTGAGCCTGGTCCGGGCACGGATGCCGGAGCCGGTCTTTACGGCTGCAGGAAACCGGACCCGGTTGAGGCCGTAGTTGACCCGCAGGCGCATGCCGGGGTAATTCCGCTCGAACTGCCCCGGGGCGTTCGCCTCGGTAAGGAAGGGGAGGAGGGAGAGGGTCAGGAAGCCGTGGGCGATGGTGGCACCGTAGGGGGAGTCACGCCGGGCCCGTTCCGGGTCGGTGTGGATCCACTGGACGTCACCCGTTGCCGCGGAAAAGGCGTCGATCCGCGACTGCTCCACGGTGAGCCAGGGGCCCACGTGGATTTCGGTGCCAAGCTTCGGGGAAAGAAATGCGATGAGTTCATCTGCGGCGGACATGGGAGCCTCCGGATATTCAGAATTCAATGCCGAACCCGTGGAGCTGCCGCAGGGCAGTGCCGGCCCAATCCCGGTTGGCGGCGGGGCTTGCGGGGCTCGGGTGGATGATCCGCCTCACCTCCACGTCAAGACCGCTCAGGGCCTCGCGGCAGCGCTCCTCGGCGAACCCTCCGACGCCGATGACTAGACGGGGTTCGAGCAACTCCACAGTCTGGCGCAGGGCCCGGTCGCAGGCGGCGAAGAGTGGTTCCTGCTCCCCGCGGCGCAGTTTGTCCGGAGTGATGTTGCCGCCGTCGGCGGTGAGGAAGAGGAGCGGACAGTAGTTGGCCACGAAGAAGCGGGCGAAAAACCGCTCCGGCGTCCCGAACCGCTCCCGGATGAGCCCCCAGAGCCGCCGGCCGCTCACCTCGCTCCGCCGGCAGGCAAAGCCGTCGACCCGCTTCTTGGGGTGCTCGTCCGCCGGCCTGGCGACCGCGCCGTCGATGCCGAGCCACTCAGTCACCACCCCGATCTCCCCGAAGGGGATGCCGGTCTGGGCCATCCCCCAGGGCCCGGGGTTCATGCCGACGAAAAGGGCTTCCTTGGGAGCGGAGCCGAACCGCGCGAGATAAGCGGCGTGGGGCTCCCGCGCGTAGAGGAGGGGGTTGTAGACGTGGGACACCGGCGCTGAGAAGGAAAGCCCCTCCAGGTCGGCGGCAAGGGCATCGGCTATGGTTACGAGACTGGTCACCGGCTCCCCTCCATGATCCGCCTGATCCGTTCCTCGGTCACCGGATGGGTGGAAAAGTAGTCCCCGAGGGATTTCTTCTTTTCCGCGCCTGCCTCGCCGCTTTTCTTCCGGTGTTCCGCCTCAAGGCGGCCGAGCATGGCGGCGTAACTCTTGAGGGGAATTCCCCGGCGCTTCAGGTACGCCACCGCGGCGTCGTCGGCCTCCACCTCGAAGCTGCGGGAGTAGGAGGCGTCGATGAGGGCCGTCGGCAGCGTGGCGGCCAGGGAGGTAATGGAGGTGATGTCGCCGGTGATGGCGGCAATGACAAGGCCGGTGGCCGAGTTCTGGAGCACGTGACGCAGGGCGTGGCGATGCCGCACATGCCCCATCTCGTGGGCCAGGACCCCGATCAGCTCGTCGTCGCTGTCAGCCACCTCCACGAGCCGGTCCGTGACGACGATGATTCCCGACGGAAGCGCCAGGGCATTGGCCCCCAGCTGGTCGCTCCTGCGGAATTCCAGCCGGTAGCCGGTGGCAAAGGGGAGCTCCCGGGTCATACGGGAGAAGTCCGCCGAAAGCTCACGGCGCCGGGAGTCGGGGAGCCGGGAAGGCGCAAAGACGAGCCGGTCGAGCATCGCAAGGCTCTCCCGGCCAAGGGAGACCTCGGTGGCAGGAGGCACGGCCCGCGCGACCCGCTCGGCCAGGGCCGGGATACCGAATGCGACGAAGCCCCAGACCACCGCCACCGTCACCACGAGGGCCACCAGGGCCAGGGGGAGGCTCCGCTCCCACCGGTGGATGGCGGCCGAGGCGCGCCCTTTCCCCTGGCGCCGCAGGAGTTCGTCCACAAGGCGGGTGTCGCTCACCTCGCAGAGGGCGCCGGATGGGAAGCTTACCGACCGCCGCGCCGTGGAAAGCGGGGGGGAGATTACGAGGCGGGAGAGTTCCGTGGAGATGTCCACCCCCTCCCCCGCCACGAGGAGACGGTTCCCCTCAAGGGTGAGACGCACGGTCCGCCGGGCCGAGGTCTTGCCGTCGTAGTAGATGCCGGGGGCCGTCATCACAGGGCCACGTCAATCCCGAAGATGTCGCCGATCTCCTCACCGGCGGCGCCCACGTCTCCCTGGAATCCTGCCCGGAACGCTTCCATGTCCGCCACTCCCTCCACCGACAGGGTCTCGAACCGGTACCGGGCCAGCCGCACCGACGCCCACGGGATCATGAGGCCGAGACTCAGGACGATGGCCGCGGCGTTGGAGAGGTAGAGCCAGGCCATGTCCCGGACACGCATCCGGCTCACGAAACGGCTCCCCGCAATGCTGGTGCTGTTCCAGGTGAGGTTGGCCAGGGCGGTCTGCACATAGACCACGATAAAGAAGTAGAGGAGCGGCAGGGCGAAGGCCATGAGGGCGCCGATCATCATCTGGGTTCGGCGCAGGTCGGCATCGGCCAGAAGCGCCCCCCCCTCGGCCAGGGTGGAGACCACGTAGAAGGCCGCCGGCATCACCACGACGGCCAGAAGCACCAGCCACCCCGCCGCCTTCAGGAAGAGGAAGTAATAATTCTTTCCCGTGGCCGTGAAGGTGAACGGTGTCCGGCCGTAGGAGCTTCGCTCCACCAGGAACTTCTTCTGGCGATAGATGAGATAGGGGAAGATGAGTCCCAGGGTGAACGGCAGAAGGAAGGAAAGGCCGGCGTAAACCACATAGGCCTCCTGATAGTCGGCCCGGAAGGCGAAGCGGAGGCTCCGGTAGCTGGAGTTGCGGCAGGTGAAGAGCCGCGAGCGGACAACGAGCCACGGCACCGTCAGGAAGAAGGCGAAGCCGAGAAGCGAGGAAACGCTCGGCGCGTAGCGGGTCCCCGCCGTGTAGACGAGAAACGCCAGGACCCCGATGAGCCACCCCCGGAAGAGAGCCTTGGGATCGGCCAGGTAGTCGAAGGGACTTCCGTCCAAGAGGGTGTTGCCGTAGAAATAACGGCGCTTGCGGACTTTGGCCCAGGCCGAGTAGGCCCCCAGGGTGACAATCTTCAGGAGGGTGTTGACGATCCAGATGCCGAAATACTCCCTGGCCGTTCCGGTGAAGGCGAAGCGGAGAGTGCGGGAGGTCGTTGGACGGCGGGTTTCGGGTGGTGCCGGTGGTTGAAGGGGAGCCGCCACGGGAGCGGAAGCCTCCGTCTGGGGGCCTGAATGGGCGCTCGGTTCAGCCACCCTGGCAAAGACGAACTTCCCGCCACAGCGTGGGCAGCTCACCCTCGCCCCGTCGGGAATGGTCCCGGCAGGCATCTCCTTGGTGAATCGGCAGTGGGGACAGCTCACCATCTCCATGAAAGCCTCCCCCTTCATTCCACCACGAGCGTTTCACCGCCCGCCTCAACCCGGTCACCGGCCCGGAGCTTCCTGCCGCGCCGGGTTTCCACCTCGCCGTTCACCCGGACTTCCCCCTCGGCGATGAGGATCTTCGCCTCGCCGCCAGAGGCGACGATATTCTCGGCCTTCAGGAAGCTGTCGAGCTTTATGTAGTCGGTTTCTATCTTCATCTCGTGATAATGCTCCTGTCTCTAGCAGTCCAACACGGTTGTCTTTGTAGCACTTTTTTGCTATGAAAAGGAGATTTTCACACACAAGGAGATTTGCCATGCTTACCACATCCGACTTCAAGCGGGGCCTCGTCATCAAGCTCGACGGCGCGCCGTGCACCATCCTCGACGTCCACTTCCAGTCCCCCTCGGCCCGGGGCGCCAGCACCATGGTCAAGACCAAGTACCGCAACCTCCTGACCGCCCAGGTGCTGGAGAAGACCTTCCGCTCCGGCGACAAGGTGGAGGAGGCCGACTTCGAGCGCCACAAGGGGCAGTTCCTCTACGCCGACGGCGACCGCGGTATCTTCATGGACCTGGAAACCTACGAGCAGTTCGAGATGGATGCCGAGGCCTTCGGGGCGATCCAGCCGTACCTCCTGGACGGTACCGAAGTGGTCCTCGGCCTCTTCCAGGAGCGCCTGGTCAGCGTCGACCCGCCCCAGGTGGTTGAGCTAACCGTCACCGACACACCGCCGGTCATCAAGAACGCCACCGCCACCGCCCAGACCAAGGAGGCGATCCTCGAAACCGGCCTGACGCTTCAGGTTCCCCCCTACCTGGAGGTGGGAGAGAAGATCAAGGTCGACACCCGCGACTGCCGGTTCATCTCCCGGGCGTGACCCCCAGCACGAGGGCTGAAAATCCTCGTGCCGGCGCCATAATAGACGAAAAAGATATTGACACATTCTCGGCTTCGAGCTATAAGTTAAAGCTCTTTTCGCCCAGATAGCTCAGTCGGTAGAGCAGAGGACTGAAAATCCTCGTGTCGGCGGTTCGACTCCGTCTCTGGGCACCATTCATCAATGAAATTAAGGGGTTGCGACACCGGTCGCGGCCCCTTAATTTTTTCTAATGACTGGTTGTGACTGGTAAGTTTTCCGCACGTCTTCGATGCTCGTGACAACAGAAGGTTTTTTAACGGGTTCACGCTTTTCAATTCGTCCTTCAGCGATTGCCTTTTTCGCATGACGACTTACCGTTGATTTATCTACACCGAGTTCTCGAGCAATATCCGACTGATTCTTACCCTCTTGCAACATTCGCACGATTTGCTCACTGGTGTCCTGGGAGCCCATCTCCCTATTGACTACCCAGAACGCTCCTCCGTCTTCGTCGGCCAGAAGTTGCGCACGGAACGGATCCGCATCCTTACCGTACAAAGCACGAAGCTTTTCGTAATGCACCTCAAAACAAGCGCCCATACTTGGCACATAATCATCGGGCTTACGCAGGCCTATGACGGTATCGAGAACATCTTCGCGCTTTGAAGTTCCGCGTTGCGTACCATTCTTTCCGGAGTGATGAACCAATAAAATTGACCTTCCTTGAGCCCGATGCCGTAGCACCCATTCCTGCATATGAACCCAACTCTCAGATTCGTTCTCACGCCCGTTACGACACATACATGACAGGTTATCGATAATGATTACCTCAGCATCACGGATTATCTCGTCGATTTCAGCCTGGCCTTCCCTTGTCGCCAGATCAGGCATTCCAGATCTCTGGAAATCAGGCGTTAGAATACGAAAGTAATCATCAGCCGGCAGGGACTTCGGAACATTTTTCATGATAGATACCAACCGTTGTTGCAAGTCCCTTGCTGACATCTCACCGTCAATATACAGA
>CAJPFF010000017.1 GCA_905339345.1 Geobacteraceae bacterium
GAAGCGGGCCGGCGGCGGCGAGGTGAACGTCTCGGTCTCCACCTTCGTCCCCAAGCCCCACACCCCCTTCCAGTGGGAGCCCCAGATCACCACCGAAGAAACCGTGGCAAAGCAGCGGTTTCTCCGGGACGAGCTCAAGAAACGGAAGCTGGGCCTCAAGTGGCACGACGCCCCTCTTTCCTTCATGGAAGGGGTCTTTGCCCGGGGAGACCGTCGCCTGGGTGCCGTTCTGGCAAAGGCGTGGGAGCTGGGCTGCCGCTTCGACGGGTGGGGTGACAAACTGAACAGGGCCGCGTGGCACGAGGCCTTCGCGGCCTGCGGCATCGACCCCGCCTTCTACCACCGCCGCCGGGGGATCGACGAGGTTCTCCCCTGGGACCATCTGGATTTCGGCGTGACCAGGACGTATCTGCGCCAGGAACTTGAGAAGGCCTGGGAAGGTGAGCCCACCGGCGACTGCCGCACCGGCCGCTGCACAGGCTGCGGAATCTGCGACTTCGACCGGATCGTCATGCGGACCACCGACCCGTCCTGGCAGGGGGCTGCAACGACGTCTCCGACTCCCCTTGCAGACCATACCGACGCCAAGGTGACCATGCGGCTGCGCTACACCAAGACCGACGCCATGCGGTATCTGAGCCACCTGGAGATGATCGGCCTCTTCACCCGGGCCGTGGGGCGCGCGCGGCTCCCCATCCGCTTCTCCCAAGGATTCCATCCCCACCCCAAATTCTCGTTTGCCACCGCCCTTTCGGTAGGTGTAGAATCGTGGGCCGAGTATCTCGACATGGAGCTCGTTCCCGGCCCGACGCCGGAGGAGGTGCAGCACCGGCTCAACGCCGCCCTCCCCCAGGGGATGCGGATTATCGAGGCAGTCGTGGTCCCGCCGGGAACCCAATCCCTGTCGGTGCTCATGGACAAGGTCCGCTATCGGATCACCCTGCCGGAGAAAGCAGCCAGCAACCTTTCCGCCCGGGCGGAGGCCTTCCTTACCCGCGACAGCTTCCCGCTCCGCCGGGAAAAGAAGGGGCGGGTTCAGGAATACGATCTGCGCCACGAGCTGGCAGGGCTCACCGTCGATGGCCCAACGCTGGAGCTGACCATCGGCCGGGGCAAACCCCTCGAATACGCTGCCGCCATCACGGGGCTTTCGCCCGAAGAGCTGGCCGATGCCCGCATCGAAAAGCTCGACGTCCTCTTCAAAAAATCTTTGATTTCACCTATACAGGGTACCTGCAATGGCCAATGAACTGGTAATCAACACATCCTCCCACGAGACCCGCATCGCCCTCATTGAGAACGGCACCATCGCCGAGCTCTACATCGAGCGGAGCCGCGAGAAGGGGATCGTCGGCAACATCTACAAGGGGAAAGTCGTCCGGGTCCTCCCCGGCATGCAGGCGGCCTTCGTGGACATCGGCCTGGAAAAGGCGGCCTTCCTCTACGTGGCGGACGTCTTCGACGCCATGGAAGAGTTCGACTCCTTCATGGAACGAAGCGGAGAGGACGGTGACAGCGAACAGCAGGTGCTCCAGCCCCTTCACCCCATCGAGGAGCTCCTCCAGGAGGGGCAGGAGATCCTGGTACAGGTATCCAAGGAGCCCATCGGCACCAAGGGGGCGCGGATCACCTCCCACATCTCCCTTCCCGGCCGGCATCTGGTCTACATGCCCACCGTGGACCACGTGGGGATCTCCCGCCGCATCGAGGAAGAGGCGGAGCGGGAACGGCTCAAGGAGATCGTCGAACGTATGAAGCCCCAGAATGGCGGCTTCATCGTCCGGACCGCCGCCGAGGGGAAGAGCGAAGAGGACCTCGTGGCCGACATGCACTATCTGACCAAGCTCTGGGACGAGGTGGTGAAGCGCAACGAGAAGGGGCACGCCCCTTCCCTCATCCACGCCGACCTGGACGTGACCCAGAAGGTGATCCGCGACATCCTCACCGAGGACGTCTCCCGCATCGTGGTCGACTCCAAGAACGAGCACGACAAGATCGTCCAGTTCATCTCCACCTTCATGCCGAAGATGAAGTACTCCATGGAGCTCTACGACGACGAGGAGCCCATTTTCGACCATTTCGGCCTGGAGGTGGAGATCAGCCGGGCACTGGGGCGCAAGGTCTGGCTCAAAAGCGGCGGCTACATCATCATCGAGCAGACCGAGGCCCTGACCGCCATCGACGTCAACACCGGCCGCTACGTGGGGAAACACAACCTGGAGGACACGATCCTCAAGACCAATCTGGAATCGGTCAAGGAGATCGCCTACCAGCTCCGGCTCCGCAACATCGGCGGGATCATCATCATCGACTTCATCGACATGGAGAAGGAGGTGAACCGGGAGAAGATCTTCACGGCGTTGGAAGAGGCCATGAAGGCCGACAAGTCCAAGACCAACATCCTGAAGATCTCGGAGTTGGGCCTCGTGGAGATGACCCGCAAGCGGGTCCGGGAGTCCATCGGCAGGATGATGTGCGAGCCCTGCCCCTACTGCGAGGGGCGCGGCTACGTGAAGTCCAAGACCACCGTCTGCCACGAGATCTTCCGGGAACTGCGCCGGGAGATGCTCGACATCCGCGGCACCAAGGCGACCCTCACCGTCCATCCCCAGGTGGCAGACCTCCTCTACGACGAGGAACGCCGGGGGCTGGAGGAGCTGGAGAAAAAATTCAAGAAGCGGATCACCGTCCGGGCCAAGCCCGGTTTCCACCAGGAGCAGTTCGAGATCGCCATCAGCTGATATCAGTACTATCAAGGAGGATTGCACATGGTATTCGCCGCCAAGGTTTCAGAAATCCCCGACTGGGGGAAAAAGGTCGTCACCGTCAATGGCCAGGAGATCCTCCTCGTCAAGGCCAAGGGAAGCGTCTACGCCTGCGAGACCGAGTGCCCCCACCAGGGAGCCCCCCTCTCCGGGGCCCTGGTCAAGGACGCCGAGCACCTCTCCTGCCAGCGCCACGGCTACCGCTTCAACCTGAAGACAGGCACTTGCAAGGAATTCCCCGAGTACACCCTCAAAGTCTATCCGGTGGAAGTCGTTGGCGACGACGTGATGGTGGGGCTGGAATAAAAATTCCTTGACTCATCGCGCTGTTCCGGTTAACCTTCCAAGCTCTTCAAAAAATTTGTGTAAAGGTGGTGAAGTACATGTACGCGGTAGTGAGAACCGGAGGGAAGCAGTACAAAGTTTCCGAAGGCGACTTTCTGAAAGTCGAGAAGCTTGAGGGGGCGGTAGGCGATACCATCGAACTCAAGGACATCCTGATGGTTGGCGGCGAAACGGTCAAAATCGGAACACCGTTAGTGCCCAGCGCCTCTGTGGTCGGCAAGATTGTCGAGCAGGGCAAGGACAAGAAGGTCCTTGTCTTCAAGTCCAAGCGGCGCAAAAACAGCAGGAAACTGCGTGGGCACCGTCAACTGAGAACCGTACTCAAGATCGAGAAGATCAACGGGTAATCAGCAACACGTATTTTGCAGCGACGGCCCGGCAGTCCTGACTACCGATACGGCAAGCCGTCAGGAGGTTTAACACCATGGCACACAAGAAAGGCGTCGGCTCCACACGGAACGGACGCGATTCGGAATCAAAACGACTCGGCTGCAAGAAGTACGGCGGCGAGAACGTCAAGGCGGGGAACATCATCTACCGCCAGCGTGGCACCCAGATCCACCCGGGCACCAACGTCGGCTGCGGCAAGGACTATACCCTCTTCGCCCTCATCGATGGCGTGGTGAAGTTCGAGCGACTGGGCCGCGACAAGAAGAAGGTTTCCGTCTACCCGGCCAGCTAAATGGTGGCGGGTCGCAAGAACCGAAGAGCCTGGGACTTTCGAGTTCCGGGCTCTTGTTGTTTCTTGAAACAGGATAGGGAAGACGACCATGCAGTTCATCGATGAAGTGAAAATCCACGTCCAGTCGGGACACGGCGGCGCAGGGTGCGTCTCCTTCCGCCGGGAGAAGTTCATCCCCTTCGGCGGCCCCGACGGCGGCGACGGCGGCAAGGGTGGAGATATAATCTTCACCGTCGACCCGAACCTCTCCACCCTCATGGATCTCCGCTACCGTCCCCACCTGAAGGCGGGGAGAGGGAAGAACGGCATGGGGAAGGACCGCCACGGCGCCAACGGCGAGGACCTCACGATACCCGTCCCTCCAGGCACCATAGTGAAGGATGCGGAGACGGGGGAGATCCTTGCCGACCTGATCGAGCCGGGACAGACCGTTATCCTCCTCAAGGGAGGCAGGGGTGGCCAGGGCAACGCCCGCTTCACCACCTCCACCAACCGTGCACCCAAGTTCGCCCAACCGGGGGAGGATGAAGAGGAGCGCTGGCTGCGGCTGGAGCTGAAGCTCATGGCCGACGTGGGGCTCCTCGGCTTCCCCAACGTGGGAAAGTCATCGTTCATCACCAAGGTTTCCGCGGCCCGCCCCAAGATAGCCGACTACCCCTTCACGACCATCAAGCCGAACCTGGGGGTGGTACCCTACAAGAACTACCGCTCCTTCGTGGTTGCCGACATCCCCGGCATCATCGAGGGGGCTTCCGAGGGGGCAGGGCTGGGACACCGGTTCCTGAAGCACGTGGAGCGGACCAACATCCTCCTCCACCTCATCGACCTCTCCTGGATTCCCGACCGGGACCCAATCCGGGAGTACGAGACCCTGAACCGGGAACTGGCACTCTTCAGCCCGGAACTGGCCAGGAAGGAGCAGATCGCCGTCATCAACAAGATCGACCTGCCGGTGGTCCGGGAGAACCTCCCGCCGGTTATGGCTTGGTTTCAGGAACGGGGCATCAAGGTGTTCCCCATCTCCGCCGCCACCGGCGAGGGGATCCCGCCGCTCCTGGACGAGATCGCCCGACACCTCTGGGGCGCAGCCGAGGAAGAGTGGTAAATTGGTACCAATGCGCTCTTCCATCCTAAAAAAAGTCAAACGGATCGTCATCAAGATCGGGAGCCGGGTCCTCACCGGCGACGAGAACGGCCTCGACCACGCCTTCATCGCCCGGCTTGCCGCCGAGACGGCAACCCTGCGCCGGCAGGGGCGCGAGGTGATCATCGTGTCGTCTGGGGCCGTGGCCGCCGGCCGGCGGGAGTTGGGCATCGAGGGGCGGCCGAAAAGCATCCCCCAGAAGCAGGCTGCGGCGGCCATCGGCCAGTCGCGCCTCATGCGGGCCTACGAGGAGGACTTCGGCCACTTCGGTCACAAGGTGGCCCAGATCCTCCTCACCCGTGACGATCTGGCCAACCGCCGCCGCTTCCTGAACGCCCGGGCAACCATCGACACGCTCCTCGGCTTCGGCGTCATCCCGGTCATCAACGAAAACGACACCGTGGTGGTGGACGAGATCAAGTTCGGCGATAACGACAACCTCTCGGCCCTGGTGACCAACCTGACCGAGGCCCACCTCCTGGTGATCCTGACCGATATCGACGGCTTCTACGACTCCGATCCCCGGGCAAACCCCGACGCGCAACTGATTCACCTGGTGAAGAGCATCACCCGTGAGACCGAACGGGCCGCCGGAGACAGCGGCTCCACCGTCGGCACCGGCGGCATGGTGACAAAGCTGGCAGCCGCCAAGAAGGCGGGGCAGTTCGGGGTGCCGACCCTCATGCTCAACGGCACGGTGCCGGGAATCCTCACCGAGGCCTTCGCCGGCCGGGAGGTGGGGACCCTCTTCCTTCCTGCCCGGGAGAGTCTTAACCGCCGCAAGCACTGGATCGCCCATACCCTTCGCCCCAGCGGCCGGGTCATCGTGGACGAAGGGGCCCGGACGGTCCTCTCCCGCCAGGGGAAAAGCCTCCTCCCGTCGGGGGTGGTCCGGGTGGAGGGTGAGTTCGACCGGGGGGCCTGCGTCCGTGTCTGCGGGACCGACGGCGCCGAGATCGCCCGGGGGGTGGTGGACTACTCTCATGCCGAGATCGAGCGGATCCTCGGTCACCGGAGTGGCGAGATCGAAGCGATCCTCGGCTACAGGTACGGGGACGAGATCATCCACCGGGACAACCTGGTAGTTTTGTAATGCCGACTACGCGCAAGGAGGTACCTTCCGTGACCATCGCTGAACAAATCCGCACCATTGCCGCCGACGCCCGCCAGGCAGCCATCGCCATGGCGAAGCTCCCCACCACGGCCAAGAACGACCTCCTCATGGCCATGGCCATGGCCCTCATCAACAACACCCCGCACCTGATCGACGAAAACCGGAAGGACCTGGAGGCGGGGGAGAAAAAGGGGCTTTCCGCCGCCATGCTCGACCGGCTCATGCTGGATGAAGCGCGCGTCAAGGCCATGGCCGACGGACTGCGGGAAGTGGCGAACCTCCCCGACCCGGTGGGTGAGGTAACGCGGATGTGGAAGCGCCCCAACGGTCTCATGGTGGGAAAGATGCGGATTCCCCTCGGGGTCATCGGCATCATCTACGAGGCGCGCCCCAACGTGACGGCCGACGCCGCCGCCCTCTGCCTCAAGGCGGGGAACAGCGTGATCCTGCGGGGAGGCTCCGAGGCGATCCACTCCAATCTTGCCATCGCCCGCATCCTGGGTGGCGAAATGGAGCGGGCTGGCATCCCGAAAGCGGCCCTGTCGGTCATCCCCTTCCCGGAGCGTGAGGGGGTCTTGGAAATGCTCAAGCAGGAGGAGTTCATCGACCTCATCATCCCCCGGGGGGGCGAGAGCCTGATCCGCTTCGTGGTGGAGCACTCGAAGATCCCGGTCATCAAGCACTACAAGGGGGTCTGCCACGTTTTCGTCGACGCCTCGGCCGACTTCGACATGGCCGAACGGATCGTGGTGAACGCCAAGGTCCAGCGCCCCGGCGTCTGCAACGCCCTGGAGACCCTCCTCATCCACAAGGACGTGGCCGAAACCTTCATCCCCCGCATCGCCCGCACCCTCACCGACCTCAAGGTGGAGCTGCGGGGCGACGACTGCGTCCGCCAGTTCGCCCCCCAGGCGAAGAAGGCCACGGAGGAGGACTGGCAGGCCGAGTACCTGGAGCTGATCCTGGCCGTCCGGGTGGTGGACGACCTGGACGAGGCCATCGACCACATCAACGCCTACGGTTCCCTCCACACCGAGGCCATTGTCACGGGGGACTACCACAATTCCCAGCGCTTCATCCGGGAGGTTAACTCCAGCACGGTGCTTGTGAACGCATCCACCCGCTTCGCGGACGGAAACCAGCTGGGACTCGGGGCGGAGATCGGCATCTCCACCACCAAGCTCCACTCCTTCGGCCCCATGGGGCTGGAGGACCTGACGACCACCAAATTCATCGTCTACGGCGACGGGCAGATCCGGGCTTAACCCCGGAACGTTATGCGCGTAGCAATCCTGGGGGGCACCTTCAATCCGATCCACCATGCCCACCTCCGCATCGCGGAGGAGGTTCGGGACTCGTTTGCCCTCGACCAGGTCATCTTCATCCCCGCAGCGGCCCCCCCCCACAAGCCGATGGAGGGTGAGCTCCCCTTCCACGTCCGCTGCGAGATGGTCCGTCTCGCCACGGCAGACAACCCCTCTTTTGTCGTCTCCGACATGGAAGGGAGGCGGGCGGGAAAGTCCTACTCCATCGACACCCTCCGGGAATTGCGGCGGGAGCGCCCCGGCGACGAGTTTTTCTTCGTCATCGGCAGCGACTCGTTTCTGGATTTCGGCTCCTGGCACGAGTATGAGGCCATCTTCTCCTCGTGCAACATCGTGGCGGTGGAGCGTCCGGGCGCCGTGATCCGGGACCTGGCGGCGGCCCTCCCCGTTGCGATAGCACCGCAGTTCTGTTATCATGCCGCCGAAAAACGGCTCGCCCACCGCTCGGGATACTCGGTCTACTACTTGGCCGGCATCCCCCTGGACATCTCATCAAGCGCAATCCGCGGACTTGCCCGCAAGGGCCGCTCCATCAGGTACCTGGTGCCGGAACCGGTCGCGCGCTACATCACGGAACAAAGGATTTACACCCATGACCGATAAACTGACGCTCACCCCCCGTGAGCGGGCCCTTGAATGCGCCCGTCTCGCCCTCGACAAGAAGGCCCTCGACGTGAAGATCCTGGAGATCGGCCGCCTGTCATCCATAGCCGACTATCTCGTGCTCGCCTCGGGCCGCTCCGACAGGCAGGCCCAGGCCATTGCCGACTCGGTCAAGAAGGGGCTCAAGAAATACGGCAAGGCCATCGACATAGAGGGTCTGAAGGAAGGGAACTGGATCGTCATCGACTACGGCGACGTCCTTGTCCACATCTTCCAGGAGGAGATCCGTCACTACTACGACCTGGACGGCCTCTGGTCCGCGGCTCCCCAGGAGGAGATCCCGGACGCCTATCTCTGGGAAGGAAAAGAAGGAACTCCTGCGTGAAGCTGAAGGTCCTCTGGGTCGGCAGGACCCAGGAGGAGTGGGTGCGGCGCGGCATCGACGAATACGCCGGCCGGATCAGGCGCTACGCCCCCCTGGAGATCGCCGAGGCACGGGAGGAGAAGGGAGCCGCGGCAGAGGCCATGCGGGCCAGGGAGTGCGAGCGGCTGGAGAAACTGGTGCCGAAGAATGCCCGCCTTGTCCTTCTGGACGAGCGGGGCGACGGCATGACCTCCCCCCAGCTGGCGGCCTTCATCGCCAAGTGCCGGGACAGTGCCGTGCCTGAGATGGTCTTTGCCATCGGTGGCGCCTACGGCTTCGCCGACAGCTTCCGGTCCCGGGCCGACAGGGTACTGGCCCTCTCGCAGCTCACCTTCACCCACCAGATGGTGCGGGTCATCCTCCTCGAACAGATCTACCGGGCCCACACCATCATCAACGGCGAACCCTATCACCACTAAAGATTTTCAATCCTCACCTTTTCCGGAGGAACCATGACCCGACCGCTCATGCTCATGATCCTCGACGGCTGGGGGATCAATCCCAGCGCCGAGAACAACGCCGTGGCCCTGGCCCGGACCCCGAACCTGGACCACCTCCTCGCCACCTACCCCTCCGCCGAGATACAGACATCCGGCATGGCGGTGGGGCTCCCCGACGGCCAGATGGGGAACTCCGAGGTGGGACACCTGAACATCGGCGCGGGAAGGGTTGTCTACCAGGATCTCACCCGCATAACCAAGGCGATTCAGGATGGCGACTTCTTCACCAACCCGGTCCTCCTTGAGTGCATCGCCAAGACGAAGAGCGCCGGAGGGCGGCTCCACCTGGCGGGGCTCCTCTCCGACGGCGGGGTCCACTCCCACAACACCCACCTCTA
>CAJPFF010000018.1 GCA_905339345.1 Geobacteraceae bacterium
AGGGCGCGCACGTGGCCGTAGGAGGCCATGACCCGGTAGTCCTTGCCGAGGAATTTCTCGATGGTCTTTGCCTTAGCGGGTGATTCGACGATGACGAGGTGTTGTGGCATAGGAGTTATCCGATTTAAATGGGTAACGCCGGGGGTCCCGGACGTGTCAGTTGGTGCAAAAATACTTGCCAGGAAGCTGAGTTACGGCTCCCTTGAGTTCCAGGCGCAACAACATAGCGGAAAGCTCCCCCACTGTCAACGCGCTTTTGGCAATGATCTGGTCGATGTGGAGCGGCTCGGTGGCCAAGAGCGCGAAGACCGCCGCCTCGGCCGGAGGGAGGTCTGGCGCCGGCGCCGGCATCCCCCTGCGGGCCACTCTCCCGCCGGGAAGTTCCTCCAGGATATCCTCTACGCTCTCCACCAGCTTCGCCCCCTCGCGGATGAGGCGGTTGGCGCCCCGGCTCCCGTCGCTGGTGATGTTGCCGGGTATGGCGTAGACGTCGCGCCCCTGGTCCAGGGCGATGCGGGCCGTGACCAGGGAACCGCTCCGCTCAGCCGCCTCCACCACCAGGACGCCGTGGGAAATGCCGCTGATGATTCGGTTGCGGCGGGGGAAGTTCTCGGCCAGGGGGCCGGTCCCCAGGGGAAATTCCGACACCACCGCCCCCCGTTCGGCCATCTCCCCGAAGAGCTGGCGGTTCTCCGCGGGATAGACCACATCCACGCCGCAGCCGAGCACCCCGACGGTCTTTCCCCCACCCTTCAGGGCTCCCCGGTGGGCCGCGGTGTCGATTCCCCGGGCCAGACCGGAAATCACCGAAACCCCGTGCCGGGAAAGCTCCTCGGCCATGCGCTCGGTCACGGTCCGGCCGTAGGCCGAGGCCCGGCGGGAACCCACCACCGCCACGGCCGTGCCGATGCCGGCAAGGCTTCCCCGAACGTAGAGGAAGGGGGGTGGATCAGCGATCTCCCGCAGAAGCGGCGGATACTCGTCGTCGAGCAGAGTAACGATGCGGCACCCCACGCGCCTGACCGCCGCCCGCTCCCTCTCGGCAAAGGGGTGCGGGTCATGGCCCCGCAGAGAGGCAACGACCGTCGGGCTCACTCCTTTTACGGAAACGAGTTCGGCGTCGGACGCCCCGAAGACCGCTTCGGGCGAGCCGAAGCAATCCAGCAGGCGCCGGAAGAGCACATTTCCCACCAGGGGGACGGATTTGAGGGCAAACCAGTGGTAATGATCCATGGGCACGAACGAGAAGCGGGGACCGGCGGACCGATCCCCGCAAGGAAGGGGCTACCTGGTTTTTCTGACTTCTACCCGGTCTCCCCGGTAGATGGTATCAATGCTCTTCACCACGAGGGCCGTGGAAGTATTCTCTCCCGACTGCACCACCACGAGGGCGCCGACCACTTCCGAGGGCAACTTCTCCACGGAGATGTCGGCGTACTGCTGGTCAGGCACCACATCCCGCAGAATGTAGAGGAAATACCCCGGTTCGATCCCCTGCTTTTTCCCCAGGTCGATGAAGGCGATGTCCCCCTCGCCGATGGCGGTGTTGCCGGTCTGGGTCTCGACAATGTAGCCGGCGAGGTCGTGGTCGGCTGCCCTGAGGGGGATCTGCCGGCGCTTGTCCCGGTGGGGGAGGAGGAAGGAGCCGGGACCGATCTCCTGGTACGACTTGGTGACGATGGCCTTGGAAACCTTCTCCTCCACGTCGGTGAGTTGCAGCGTGCCGAGGGGGATCACCTTTTCACCGAGAATCACGTTGGACACGGGGTGGCTGATGGCGTCAAGCTTCTTGTAGATGGAGAACCGGTCCCCCACCCTTGCCCCGTGGACCGTACCGATGTCGGTGTAGACGATGTCGTCCTCGCCGACGATCTGGCGGTTCTGGTTGGTGGTGATGATACGGCCGGAGGGCTTGAGCCCCTTCTCCATGAGGAACCCTTCGCTGCCGCTCACCAGGAAGCTCCGCTCCGGAACCGGCTCCTCGGAAAGGCGCTGGACGGCAGGAGTGCCTGGCGAGACGGGGGTTCGGGGCTCGATCTCGATCCGGTCGGGGTAGACGCGGACCCGCTGACCGGGATAGATGAAGTGGGGATTGCCGATGGCAGGGTTCCTGGCCCAGAGGTTCGGCCAGTAGAAGGGGTCCTTCAGGAAGCGGTCCGAGAGCCCCCACAGGGTGTCGCCCTTCTGGATGACGTAAATTGTCGGCTCCTCCGACGCGGCCCGGACGGTGCCGACGGTGAGAAGCGCTCCGGCAAGGAGCATGCAGCCGATGGAGAACACTCTTTTCATGGTCGCCTCCCGTTCAGACACGCGTTAATCGTTCGGATACTAAGGTCCGTGTACGTTTTTTGTCAAGGACAAACAGGCCGCGGGGGTTTCATTCAACCAACGGATATGCTAGGATTTCTGCGGCCGGAAGCACCTTCGTGCCCCGAGGGCTCTCCGTGCCGCCCATTGAACCTTTACTAGAAAGCATGCATCATGCCAAGAGGCCTCCCATGAAAATCCCCGAACTCCTCGCGCCGGCCGGCAACCTGGAAAAACTGAAGGTGGCCATCCACTACGGCGCCGATGCCGTCTACCTGGGGGGACAGAAGTTCGGGCTCCGCAGCCTCGCCGACAACTTCACCCTGGCCCACATGGCCGAAGCGGCTGCCTACGCTCACGACCGGGGGGTGAAGGTCTACCTGACAGTCAACGCCTTTCCCGACAACCACGAGCTGGCGGACCTGGACCGCTACCTGGAAGAGGTGGCGGCGGTCCCCTTCGACGCCTATATCGCCGCCGACCCGGGGGTGATCGCCGCCATCCGCCGCATCTCACCCCACCGCGCCATCCACCTCTCCACCCAGGCCAATACCACCAACTGGCGCAGCGTCCTCTTCTGGCAGGAGCAGGGGATCGCCCGGGTGAACCTGGCCCGTGAAATGTCCCTTGAAGCGATCCGCGAGACGCGGGAACGGGTCACGACCGAGCTGGAGGTCTTCGTCCACGGCGCCCTCTGCGTCTCCTACTCGGGGCGCTGCCTTCTCTCCAGCGTCATGACCGGCCGCAACGCCAACAAAGGGGAGTGTGCCCACCCCTGCCGCTGGAGCTACGCCTTGGTGGAAGAGACACGGCCGGGCGAATACTTCCCGGTGGTGGAGGATGATCGGGGGACGTTCATCTTCAACTCCAAGGACCTCTGCCTCATCCGCCACATCCCCGAACTGGGGGGGGCCGGCGCCGATTCCCTCAAGCTGGAGGGACGCATGAAGGGGATCCACTACGTGGCATCGGTGGTCCGGGTCTACCGGGAGGCCCTCGACAGCTACGCCGCCGATCCCCGGGACTGGCGCGTTCGACCCGAATGGCTCGCAGAGCTCTCCAAGATCAGCCACAGGGGATACACCACCGGCTTTTTCCTGGGGAAGCCCGTGGATGTGGACCTGGAATTCGACTCCCGCTACCGGCGCAGCCACGAGTTCGTCGGTGTGGTAGAAGAGGCGCACCCCGACGGCACTGTCACCGTTGAGGCCCGCAATCGGATCGTGGCCGGCGCCACGGTGGAGGTCATCGGCCGGCGGATGCGCTCGACCCTCCACCGGCTCGACGACTTCACCGACACGGACGGGAACCGTCTCACCGAGGCCCACCCGAACCAGCGGATCCGCCTGCGCCTTCCCGTGGCGGCGGAACGCTACGACCTCATCCGGCGGGAACGCTAGGCCGCCCCGGAACGAGCCCCCATGACCCCGCCCACCATCGCCCTCAAGATCGACGCCAACACCTACGTGGGCACCCGCGACGGTATACCTCGGCTTGTCGAAATCCTTGGCCGCCGCGGCATCAGGGCCACCTTCTACTTCGCCATGGGGCCCGACAACACGGCGAAGGCAATCCGCCGCATCATCACCCAGCGGGGCTTCCTCCGGGCCGCGACCCGACTGGGGACCCCCGCCCTCTACGGGATGCGGACCCTCCTCTCGGGCATCCTCATCCCTTCGCCCCTCATCGGCGCCAAACGTGCCGACACCATCCGCCAGACTGTTGCAGCGGGCCACGAAGTGGGCACCCACGGATGGGACCACGTCAAGTGGCACGACCTCCTCCCCTGGATCCCGAAAAACATGCTGGCCCTGGAACTGGGCCGGGCCTGCGCCCTCTTCGAGGAGGTGCTCGGCCGGCGCGTCAAGACTGTCGCCGCGCCGGGGTGGCAGGTATCGGCCGACTCCCTCGAGATCCAGGACGCCATGTATCTCGCCTATGCCAGCGACTGTCGGGGGATCGCACCGTTCCTTCCGGTGATCGAGGGGCGGCGCTTCGCCACCCTCCAGGTGCCGACGACCATGCCGACCCTGGACGAGCTGATCGTGCGCCGCGAAGCCACCCGCCAGAACGTGGCGGAGCGCCTCATGACCCATCTCCGCCCGGGTCTCAACGTCCACACGATACAGGCCGAGATTGAAGGCGGGAAGATGGCGCACTGCTTTGAGGAGTTTCTCCATCGCCTCCAGAGGATCGATGCCCGCTTCGTGACCCTTGGCGAGGCGGCGGAAGAGGCACAGCGGGCAGGAGCCCCCCGCTGCGAGCTGACCATGGCGGAACTCCCCGGTCGCCCCGGAAAGGTGGCGCTGCAAGGGGCAGAAGTCAGCAATGGGCAGCGGGGGAGAGGAGGCGAGCACCCATGATCGAATTCACCGCCTATGCCCTTTCGGGGGAGCTGGATCTGAACCGGTTGGCAGGGGGCCTCGGCTTTCCCCGGCGCTACCGCTGGGAGGAGCCGATGGTGCTCGACCAGGCGAGCCTCAGGCCCCTCTCGGGAGATATGGGGGACGCCAAACGGGTTTACCTTTACTACTTCGGGGGGGTGGTGTTCGTGAACTGCGCAGAGGAAGAGGTCAGTTCCTTCTTCTTGAGCATGGGGCACTACGCGGACCAGTTCAAGGAATATCCGGCCATCCGGTACCGGGACGAGTACTCCCTGAAACGGGGGGAGGGGGAACGGCTGGAGGTGACCAACGACGTGGCGACCATGCCGGGGTACGACCCCGCCTGCGTGGACACCATCTGCTTTGTCATCGCCAAATCGGTGGCCCTGGAGCGGATCGAGGAGCGGGTGGACCAGGTTCTCGACGAGATGGAAGCCATCATCGCCCTTCTCGACCGGGGAAAACTGGGGATCTCGGACCGGCGCCTGGCGAAGCTGGCGGCCAACGTCCTCACCTACAAGTACCAGTCCATCTCCCACATCATGGTCCTGGAGAAACCGGAATTCACCTGGGAGAACCCCGTGGCGGACCGGCTCTACCAGACCATGGCCAACATCTTCGAGCTGAACCAGCGCTACAACGAGATCAAACACAAGGGAGAGACCCTGCTGGACATCACCGGGGTTTTCACGAGTCTCGCCCACGCCCGCCGCGCCTCGCGCCTTGAGTGGATTATCATCATCCTCATCTTCATCGAGATCGTGATCTACATCTTCGAGCTGATGCGCTAGGAACTTAAAATCCCCCGCACAGGGCGAAACGCTCTTCCTGCCCCTCGCAGGCGTGGGGGGGTGAAGTGCTTGTGACAGGCCCCGCAGGTTACGGTGCCGGTCGCGAACTTCTGCTGAAGGGTCAGGTTGCGGGTATCGCACCAGTCGCAGTACCAGGCGTAGTAGTCACCGAGCGGTATGATGTTCATGGGTTCGACCTCCTGTAAATGGCTTTGCCCCCATCATAGCGTGGCGATGTTGCGGTGACGTTACGACTGCCTTAAACCGTGGACAACTCCCTGAATATGTCAGCCTTCTAGCCGTGCGCCAACGAGCACCAGTTTGTCAGATCAGGCATGTGACTATCCTCGATTTCAACACCCCGCAACATTATGATTTTTCGACACTCGCTGCCAGCTCCTCGGCCAACGTGCGCAGGGAGGCGGACTCTTCCAGGCCGTCCAGAAAACGTTGTGGTATCCGCGAAAAACCGACCTGAGCGCCAACCAGAGCACCGGTCAGGATAGCGCGTGCCTGGTTCTGCCCACCCCCATTGACCGCATGCAGCAGGGCGGATTCAAAGTCATCGTGAAAACGGGCCGCCAGGTAATAGGCCGCCGGCAACTGGTGGTAGATGGCACAGGGCATGCCATAAACCATTGACACTTTCCAGGCCGGTTCGATGCGAATGTCCGGGTCCGCAGCGGCTGCAGCCATGTAGGACGGGGTCAGCAGGGCATCCGGGGAGGCAAACCTCCCGGCGCGAGGCGGGTCGGGATCACCGGGGCGCGGTGGCTGCAGATTGTCGCTGGTCACCGCGTGGAAGGGAAGCACGCCATCATGCACCAGCTTCATCAACCTGCCTGACAACCGGGTATCCAGAGGGTGCCCCTGGACCAGCAGCCCCAGAACTGCTCCGAAGGCCACCGTCATTGACACCACCATATCATCGTTCTGGGTCAGGATGGTGTTACTGGTGACCGTGCCGGCCAATCGGGCCGGGTCAAGGGCATAACGGACCGCCAGGGCCAGGGTGCGTTCGATAGCCTCGGTTGTGTCGGCGTGGCCTCCGGTCTGCCCCCAGGGGAGTTTCTGCTGTACCCTCAATCGCCACAGGTCGCGAATCGACTGACTGGTATAGCCGCCTGGGCCATTTAAGGGAGTGCCATCCAGGAACGGCAACAACTCGTCATCCATTCTTCGACAGAAGTCCGCTTCATCATACTGTCCGCATGCAACCAGTGAACGGAGCGTCAACTTCAGAATATAGCCGGCCTGGGAAGATTGCCCCGCCTTCAGCCCGGCGTGGTAGCGGCCTGGCCGGGGATCGGTATAGCCGTTGATCCACTCGCCGTAGTCGCGGCGCAACTCGGCAAGATCGTAATACCAGTGCGGCCCAAGCCCCAGTGCATCGCCGATAAAGGCGCCCATGATTGCACCGGCTGCGCGGTCCTGAATGGTTGTGTCTGGCATAGTGGCCTCCTGCTATCTCCTCAGCCTGCTGGTTAGCGCCCAAACTCACCTGTTCCCGGAATGCGATCAAAAGTCATGCTCTGCGGGCAACGACAAACAACTCCAGACTGATCATGTCATGCACCAGATGCATTCCAAGATGCTCGAACAGCCTGCACGACCCGTAGCAGACATTCCAGAGGGTACGGTCGATATCGAAGGCCGCATGGGCCTGGATGCTGCCATCCTGCTGCGGAGCGACTGTGGCCGAGAAACTGATTGGCCGGGTCACGTCCCTGATTGTCAGCTCACCCGTGACAATCCCCTGGGGCGCTTCCGGCGATGCCCCTGGCTGCACTTCCCATCCGCTCAGCGTGAACGAGGCGGTCGGGTACCGTTCAACGGCAAAGAAGTCATCTGAAATGAGATGTCGAATCAGCATATCACGCCAGCCAGGGTCCTGCAGATCAGCATTGGAAATCATCGTCATATCCAGCACGATCTTTCCCGCTGACAGTTTCCCACCGTCAATAACCAGCTCTCCCGCCTGGACGGCTATGCGGCCATAGTGACGTTTGTTGAGGTTGCGGCCGATCCACTCCAGCGTGCTTTTTTCGATATCGATCCGGTAGGTGCCGTCCCGCAGCTCCGCTTCGGTCACAATAACCTGCTGATCGCCCTCCACCGGCAGATCTGCGGCGCGCCAGGCAGCAAGCCCTCCGGCAAGAACGGAAACGTGGCTATAGCCGGCCTGAAGCAGCCGTTCCCGGGCCAGCTCGGCCGCCCGTGTGGTGCCGGTGGCATCGTAGACTATGAGTTCAGTATCACGATCAGGGACGTGTCCGGCCATATGGTCGAGAAACACCATCTCGTAGATACAGGCATTTTTGGCGCCTGCCACATGGCGGATGGCGTACTCTTCCGGCGTCATCACATCGATGACCACCGCACCGGCGTCGATGCGCCGTATCACTTCGTTGCAGGACACGATTGCATTCATTGTGGTCAACTCCTTTTCCCGCCCCCCCATGTGAGAATGGTGTTTTTTAAAACGCGAAACAATCGCAGCCAAAGCCCCAGAAGTCACTGTAACGGGGAGCCCCGGCTTTACAGCCTACCTCGAGCTGGTGGGCGGCATGGTGACAACCGTGCGAGTGGCACTCGGAGGAATGCTGGTGCTGGGGGACCGGGACGCCGTGCCGGGCGGCTTTGCGCATATCCAATGGCGCCCCGTACCCGCCATACACCTTGATGGGTGACCATTCCGGCAGTACCGGCAGCGGAGCCGGGTCGAGGCTGGAAAATTCCCCGGCAGCATAGACAACCTTCCCGTCAACAATGGTCAGGACCGACTCGATACTTTTAATGTTCTCTTCCGGTACGGAGAAGTAATCTTCGGTGAGCGCAGTGACATCCGCCAGCTGGCCGACGGCGATGGCCCCTTTCCTGCCGCTTTCTCCCGAAAACCAGCTGCTTCCCTGGGTATAGAGCTGCAATGCCTCCTCCCGGCTGAGACGGTTTGCTCCGGAATACAGGGAGGCGCCGCCGACAGTCTTTCCGGCCACCAGCCAGTAGAGGGCCAGCCAGGGGTTATAGCTGGAGACGCGGGTAGCATCGGTGCCTGCTCCCACGGGGATGCCGAGATCGAGCATTTTTCGAACCGGAGGGGTCTGCTCCGCCGCCTGCTTCCCGTAACGGTCCAGGAAATACTCCCCCTGGAAGGCCATGCGGTTCTGGATGGCGATGCCGCCCCCCAGCGCCTTGACCCGTTCCAGGCTGCTGTCGGAGATGGTTTCGCAATGGTCGAAGAACCATTTTGTATCGCCGAAGGGGACTTCGCGGTTCACCTCTTCAAATACGTTCAACATGCGCGAGATGCTTTCGTCATAGGTGGCGTGAATGCGGAACGGCCATCTGTTGGCGGCCAGCAGCGAAACGACCTCTTTCAGGTCCTTCTCCAGGTTGGACGGGAGGTCGGGGCGGGGTTCCAGGAAATCCTCGAAATCCGCCGCCGAGTAGACCAGCATCTCTCCGGCGCCGTTGCAGCGATAGAAGTCATCACCATTGCCGGGCACGGTCAGCTTCATGCAGCGCAGGAAATCCTCTTTTTCCTCTTGGGGCTTTTGCGTGAAGATGTTGTAGGCCATGCGTAC
>CAJPFF010000019.1 GCA_905339345.1 Geobacteraceae bacterium
CTCGCCGGGAGGGGCGTACTGGCAGAGCCACTCGATGAGGTTCATGTCCCCCTCGAAATAGGCGCTGTTCTCCTTGGGGAAGTAGGAATGGGTGATGGTCACCCCCCAGCGGAAGGTCCCGGCGTCCGGCTCCAGCTCCCCGGCCAGGATCTGGAAGAGGGTGGTCTTGGCCAGGCTGTTGCCGCCGACAAAGGCAATCTTGTCCCCCTTGCGGACGGTGAGGGTCAGGTCGTTCAGCACCTGCACTCCGTCCACCGCCTTGGAGAGCCCCTGGATCTCCAGGATGATGTCGCCGCAGGCCCGCTCGGGCTTGAAGACCACGTAGGGGTACTTGCGGGAGGAGACCGGCATCTCCTCCAGGGTCAGCTTGTCCAGAAGCTTCTTCCGGGAGGTGGCCTGCTTGGCCTTGGAGGCGTTGGAGCTGAACCGCTGGATGAACTCCTTCAGCTCGTTGGCCTTTTCGGTCGACTTGCGGTTCTCCTCCTGCTTCTGCCTGAGGGTCAGCTGGCTCGCCTGGTACCAGAAGTCGTAGTTCCCCACGTAGACCTTGATCACCCCGAAATCGATGTCGGCAACATGGGTACAGACCTGGTTCAGGAAGTGGCGGTCGTGGGAAACCACGATGACCGTGTTCTGGAAGCGGGAGAGAAAATCCTCCAGCCAGGTGATGGATTTCAGGTCCAGGTTGTTGGTGGGCTCGTCCAGGAGGAGCACGTCAGGGTTGCCGAAAAGGGCCTGGGCCAGGAGCACCCGCACCTTGTCCCCCGCCTCCAGCTCCTTCATCCGCTTGTGGCGCAGCTCCTCGGGGATGCCGAGGCCGTTCAGGAGCACCGCCGCCTCGCTTTCCGCCTCGTAGCCGTTCATCTCGGCGAAATCCCCCTCCAGTTCGGCGGAGCGGATGCCGTCCTCCTCCGTGAAATCGCCTTTGGAATAGATGGCCTCCCGCTCGGCCATAACCTTGTAGAGCCGCTCGTGCCCCATGATGACGGTGTTGAAGACCGTCTCCTCGTCAAAGGCGAACTGGTCCTGCCGCAGCACCGCGATCCGCTCGCCGGAGCCCACGGAGATCTCCCCCTTGTCGGCCTCCACCTCGCCGGCGAGGATCTTGAGGAAGGTGGATTTGCCGGCGCCGTTGGCGCCAATGAGGCCGTAGCAATTGCCGGGGGTGAACTTGATGTTGACGTCCTTGAAGAGAACCCTCTTGCCGTAGGACAGGGTAACGTTCGATGCGCTGATCATGCTCTGGGTAACTCCTTCTCTTGTGCGGGTAAAATAAAAGAACCACAGGGGTGACCCTGTGGTTCACGTGCTGACTGGTTATACCATTTTCGTCCTCGCGGCGGCAATCCCTTTTTCCGTCGCGGGGTTCCGGGGAATTCCGCCAAGGGGCGCCGCCCCCCTACCGTTTTTTCCTGTCCTTTCCGTGGGCCTCTTCCAGAAACTCCAGCCAGTCGGCCATCTCGGCCGTATTCTTGTTCATGTACCAGCGACCGTTGGCGAAGACCCCGTAATCGGCCCCCATCATGGCCGACGCGAACCGGGTCGAATTGGCGTAGAACAGCCACGATTCCACCCACTTTTTCTCCAGGGCCTCGTTGAAGAGGCTGTCATTATCGGCAAGCCCCCTGGCCAGCCCCTCCTCCCACGCCTCCAGCATGATCCGGGTGGCGGTGAGGGTCTTGTCGTTCATATCCTTCACGGTGGCATCGAAGCGCTCAAAGTGGTTATCGATCCACACGGAACCGTGGCATCCTGCGCAGATCCCCTTCATGGCGCTGCGGCGTTTTGCCTGCTCCTTTGCGTCGATGAGGTACGCCGATGCCGGCTCCCCGTTCAGATCGGTGGGGAGGGGGAGCCCCGCCTTGTTCCTGATCTTGGTGGTGTCAGGGTCCACGGGATGGGGATGGGCGTAGGGGAGGCCGAAGATGCGCCAGTCGAGGCGGTCATTAAACTGGTGGGTCCGCTGGCCAAGGACCTCGCCGGTGCGGGAAACCACAAACGAAGCGTGGCAGGTCGCACAGGTGGGGGCAGTGAAGTCTTCCCCCACGGTCCAGGGGACCGCCTTGAAGTTCCAGTTTTTGTTCTGGGAATTGTAGATATTGCCGTGCTTGCTGACCTCGTACACGGCGTAGGCGGGAACATCGGGCCCCTTGTGGCATTGGGAGCAGGTGGCGGGCTTGCGTGCCACCTCGATGGAGAACTGGTGCCGGGGGTGACAGGAGGTGCAGGCACCCAGGGTCCCGTCGGGGTTTATCCGGCCGACCCCCTGATTGGGCCAGCCCGACAGTCGCGAAACGTTCACCGGTCCGAAGGGGGATGCCTTCTGGATGACCCCCTCGAACGTCACCACGGTGCCGTGGCACGAGTTGCACGAATCGGCCGTGGTTTCGGGGGAAGGAGGGACCACGGAGAGTTTCCCATCATCAAATTTCTGGGTGCCGTTGGTCATGGCGACCATGTCGTGGTAGACGGGGTTGTTGTTGAGGTTACCGTGGGCCTGGGACATGATGTTTTTGCCGTACTGACGGTCTTCTTCGGGATGGCAGACGGCGCAGTCCCGGGGCGAAACCACCGTGTGGAGCCTGAAGCCGTTGTGGTCGAAGCTGTCCTTGTGACGGTCGGCATTGATGGTGTGACATTCGGCGCACCCCACGACCGTCCGCCCCATCTCGCCGGGGACCGACATAGCGGAAATACGGCGTTCCAGAGAAGGTTTTGCCATCCCCTGGTTCGGCGTGGTCGCAGCGTGGATACTCTTTTCCCAGTCGGCAACGATACCTGGCGTTGCCGTCCGGTGACAGGCAAGACAGCGCTGGGTATCGGCGCTGATCTCCGCACCTCTTGCATGCCCAACAGCCACAACCGCCAACACAATCTGCCCCACGATGATCGCGTTATGAATTCGCCCCACGGTTCTGCCCCCCTGTGTCCTTCCGTTGTCCTCCGACCTGGACCGGTATCTCACCGCAATTGACAGTCTAAAGTGTGCCATCAGCATGTCAAGGTAGTGCCTTCCCCAATCAACGGCAAATCCTTATGCTTTTGGCGCGCAATCTGCTACCATCGGAAAATATTGCATGAAAGGAAGAATCATGAGCAAAGAACTCTATGTGGGGCACATGTCCTACGAAGCCACAGAAAAGGATCTCCAGAAGCTCTTTGCGGTAGCCGGCACCGTCACGTCGGTCCACCTGATCATCGACCCCGAGACCGGCGAATTCAAGGGGTGCGGCTACGTGCGGATGTCGACGGCTGAAGAGGCCCAGGAGGCGGTCGAGACCCTGGACGGGGCGCTGTTGAGAAATCGCGCCATCACCGTAAGTATTGCACGGCCCCAGAAACAGAAACCCCGTCCCGGCGCCGGCAGACCGGGCAAAGGCAGACCCGGCAGCAGCTTCAGCGGCAGCGGGAAGAGCACCCCCGGCACCAGCGGCAACCGCAGGGCGGGAGGACCAGGCACCCACACAACCGAAGGCAGCCGCAGGGCAGGCGGACCGGGTACACGCACCACTGAAGGCAGCCGCAGGGCAGGCGGACCGGGCACCCGCACCACCGAAGACAATCGCAGGGCAGACGGACCGGGCACCCGCGCCGCCGAAGACAACCGCAGGGCAGGCGGACCGGGCACACGCACCGCCGAAGGCAGCCGCAGGGCAGGCGGACCGGGCACCCGCACCACCGAAGGCAGCCGCAGGGCCAGCGGACCGGGCACACGCACCGTCGAAGGGAGCCGCGGGAAGAGTGGACCGGGCACCGGACGCGGGAAGAGCGGGCCCGGCACTAGTCCCAGCGGGACCAGCCGTGGGAAAAGCGGACCGGGCAGCCGCTTCGGAAGAGGGAAGAAATAAACGCACGCTCCGACGCCGCCCCCCGGCGCGGAGCGGCGTGAAACAGCCTCCTTGCCCCTACCTGAGCCTGATCGGGATGCTCCGTGATGGCCCGCTGAGCTCAAACGCCGCCGCCTTGAATTTCGGCGGTCCCATCATCCCCCTGGCGTCGTTCGACGCACCGACCGGCTCCTTCGGCAGACCGATGAAGTTCCTGTCCAACTCACCATTGCCGTTCTCGTCCTGGAAAGCCGTCACCGCATAGACACCCCGGGGAAGCCCCTCCACAACGACGGTCATTTCCGGTCCGGAAACAGGCACCACCCTGCGGGCCGCAGCATGCCGGACATCCTTGAGAAAACGGGCCTCGTCATTCCAGACCGTCACGAAGAGAGTCCCCTTCACACCCCGCAGGCCGGTGACGGTAACGGTCAGGGTTTCGGCAGAGGCCTGGCTGGCCTCCAGAAGAAGCAAGAGAGTTGCGAGTGTTACGACAGCAGCCCGTACCATGGGTTTCCTCCAGTATTCTAACGTTTGACCGACAGACGCACCACCCGGTCAGCCAAGA
>CAJPFF010000020.1 GCA_905339345.1 Geobacteraceae bacterium
GCTATCCCAAGGACGATGTGGAGGGTTTTCTGGCCGAGGGGATCACGGTCCCCCGGACCCGGCATCACCTGGCGCGGTTCCGGGAGCGGATTGAGGAGGCCCCGGCCCGATATGGCGTTTCCGGCAGGGTGACTGATCGTAGCGGGGAGGGAATGCCGGGGCTCACGGTGATGGCGTACAAGGGTGAGCCGGGGCAGCTTTTCCGAATGAATATTCTCCGGCTCAAGTCGGAATTCATGGGGACAACCGATGCCACGGGCGCCTTCACCATCGGGCTGAAGGAGCCGGGGACCGTCTACCTCATGGCCCGTGAATTTGCCGGCGCCTCGCCCCACCGGGGAGAGCTGTTCGGTTTGTATGAAGAGAATGTCGACCATGCCGTGACCGTGACGGGGCAGCTCAAAGATGTGGGCATGACCGTGGGACGGGTGATGGCCGACCCGGCTGGCCCCAGAGAAGCCTCGAAAGGGAGAACAACGGGGGGGAAACCCATTCCGCCCAAAGGAGTCCTTCGTCTCGAAGATTCCGTGATCGACCGGGATACGGTCTGGAACGGCCGGGTGGAGATTGCGGGAAGGGTCGTGGTGGCGCGGGGGGCGACCCTCACCATCCGGCCGGGGACAGCGGTCCGGTTCAGAAAGGTTGACCGGGACAAGGACGGCGTCGGCGATGGCGAGTTGAGGGTGCTGGGGAGGCTGGTGGCGGAGGGGACGCCGCGGCAGCGGATCCGGTTCTCGTCCGCCGAGAACAAACCCAGACCGGGAGACTGGTCCTACATTCTCCTCTTCACGTCGGGTGCTGAGAACGTCATGCGCTACTGCGTCGTGGAGCATGCCTTCACGGGGTTCCAGGCCCATTTCTCCCGGGCGGTGGTGAGCGATTCGGTCTTTGCCGGCAACCACGAAGGGCTCCGGTTTGGCCGGGCTGAGCTGAGAATCGAGCACAACGACATCGAGCGCAACCGCTACGGCATCCGCTATCACCGACTGGAGGGGCCGGTGACCATGGAGTACAACCGGATCCGCGGCAACGGCGTGGGGATTTTTTTCGTGCCGTCCGGGCAGAATCGGGTGGATTTCATGCCTGACGAGTACGAGGCCGATCCGGCCTATGCCATGATGCCGGTCATCAGGTTCAACGCCATCAGCGGGAACCGCGAGTATGACTACCGGTTCGGCGACCGCCAGCGGTATGATACGGTGGTTCGCGACAATTGGTGGGGAACCACGGCGTTGGATAGAATCTATTTGAAGATATACGACAGAAAGGCAGATGCCGACCTGGGGGCCGCGCTGCTGACGCCGGTACTTACCGCTCCGCCCAGGGGGGCAGGAGTCCGGCGGTGACGCTTTCGACTAAAAATCAGTTACATCGACCGAAGCATTTGTAGTAATATGCCCGGATGCTCAAGCGCTTCTTCCTCTCCAGAAAGACGGTCATAACCCTCATTCTCCTTATGCTCGGAGCGATCCTCCTGGGCTACTCTTTCCCGCAACGCTTCCTCACGCCGCCGCCGGAACTGGACACGTGGCAGCTCGCCAACCCGACCCTGGCGAAGCTGTCGCGGGGGCTGGCCCTCGACCATGTCTATACCTCCCCCTGGTTCGCGGTGCTCCTCGCTCTGTTCCTCGTTTCGCTCTGCTTCTCTACCTGGGAGCAGTTCCGGATTGCCCTCCGGAAGAGCCGGGAGGGAATCTCGGAAGGAGAATCCTTTGAGACGCCGATCAGCGCCGCCGAGCTTGCCGCGGGTCTCCGTTCCCTGGGCTATCTGAAGCTAGGGGGGAGGGACGGCGCCGACCGGTTTGTCCGTCATCCGTGGGGATACTGGGGAAACTTCCTTCTTCACCTGGGGATCGTGGTCTCCATTGCCTCGTCGCTGCTCATCCTCCTCTGCGAGAAACGGGCGGTGATCGATCTGCTTGAAGGTGAAGTGCACCAGCCCGGTGCGGAGTGGATTAAGGAGGAACGGGGTCTTCTGGCCGGCAAGCTGATTCTCCCCGAAGCGGTCAGGCTTGACAGGGTTGTGCCCGAGTACTACGACAACGACAATATGCGGCAGCTTACCACTGATTTCAGTTTTGTGGATGCTGCCGGCCGGGCAACACCGTTTTCGATGCATATCAATAAGTCGGTCCGCCACAAGGGCATGCGCATTTTCCAGGGTAAGTCCCATGGCAGGGCATTCTTCGTGAAGTTTACGGGCAGGGACGGCCAGGAGCATGGCGAGGTTTTCTCCCTCGATCAGCCCGTTGACCGGAATACTGCGTCATACAAGGACTTTGTCCTCACCTGGCTGCCGAGCGAGCTCAAGACGAAATACTACGGGGATGCCGAGCGGCGTTCCCTCGACGGGAACAACCCCCTCTTCGTGATGCGCCTCATGGAAGACGGAAAGGTTGCCGCGGAACTTCCCCTGAAGGTTGGGGAGACGGGGCGACTCGGCGACTACTCGGCCCAACTGGTCAAGGTTGAACGCTGGGGGGGGCTGATCTTCATCGATACCACCGGCATGGCGGGAATTTTCCTCGGATTCTTCATCGTCTGCCTGGGCGGGTCGCTCAGCTATTTCTGCCCCCCCCGGGAATGCTCCCTCTCTCCCGCAGGGAGCGGGTGCCGGCTCGTCTGGCGGGCCACGCGTTTTGAACGGCTTTACCGCGACGAGTTCGATGAACTCCGAAGTCTGGCACGGTTGCCCGCCACGACGGATGAACAGAAGGCTTGAATTATTTATCATGGGGAGTTGCATGACATGATCAAAAAGGGTATTGCATTGCTTTTGCTTGCCGTTGCCGCTGTTTCCTGCAGCACCGTCGACTCTCGGGAGGCGGAGCAGGTTGAGGCCACGATCAAGAGGTACAACTCTCTTCTTGCCCAGGGGTACGCGGCACTGAACATGGCCGGACTGGCCCAGGTGGCTGAGGAGCAACAGACCGCCAAGGTCTACTTCCACATGGCGGCCCTCGGAGAGGGGCGGCTCAGGATGATGTCGGAGCTCAAGGACATATCCTTCAAGGATATCCGGTTCGCCAACAACACCTCTGCCTCCGTGAAGACCCGTGAGGTGTGGGACTTCCGGCATGTGAACATCGATACCGGGAAAGTCGAGCGGGACGAGAAGGGGTTCGTTTACCGGATGAATTACCGCCTCGCCAAGAAGAACGGCGCCTGGTGGATCAGGGACGTCGCCACGGAGCAGGGGGCCGATAAGAAGGCTCCCTCTGGTGCGCCGGCTCCAGGGAAGGGGACGGCACAGTAGCAGAGGCATTGCCCGCCGGTTCTCTTCAAAGGTTTGCCGCCCATCCGGCGTGATTAAGGGACGCTGAATGCGTCCCGATTCAGTGAGGTTCGCGTTTCCATGGAAAGTTCCTTTTCGACAATCACCATCGTCCACTGGGTTGCAGTGGTCATCTATGTGCTCGCCACCATCTTCAACGTTGCCGGCCTCATCTTCCGCAAGGAGCGCGCCACCGGGATCAGTTATCTCCTGGTGGGGGCAGGGCTTCTGGTCCACGGCATCGGCATCCTCTGGTGGTGGAAGATAGTCGGGCACGGCCCTTACATCGGCCGGTTCGAGGTTCTTTCTTCACAGGCCTGGATGGGGCTCTTCCTTTTCATGGTCTTTGCCCACTTCCTGCCGAAGATCAGATCGGCGAGCATCCTGGTGTTCCCGGCTGCCTTCCTGATGATTGCCATCGGCATCTTCTTCGAGCCCCAGGTGAAGATGCTGCCGCCGACGCTTCGGAGCGTCTGGCTCGTCCTCCATGTGACCTTCTACAAGATATCGGTCTGTACGCTGCTGGTGGCCCTGGCCTTTTCAATTTTCTACATTCTGCGAAAGCGCACCAGTCTCGAGTGGCTTGCCCGCCTTCCCGACATGGAGACCATGGATACCCTCGCCTTCCGCTTCGCCGGTTTCAGCTTCACCTTCTGGGCCATTGCCATGCTGGCGGGGAGCATCTGGGCCTATGAATCGTGGGGGCGCTTCTGGGGGTGGGACCCCATCGAAACCTGGTCGCTCATTACCTGGGTGGCGTTCGGCATCTACCTGCACCTGCGGCGCTTCTTCGGGCTGAAGGGGGAGGCGGCGGCCTACCTCTACATCCTCTGCTTCCTCCTGTCGGTCCTTTCCCTCTTCTTCACGCCGCTGATTGGTTCGTCGGTCCACTCGGAGTATTTCAAATGATCCTGACCTCCGTATCCGACGCCATTCAGAATGGGCGGAAGCAGTTTTTCGCAGTGCCTGCGCCTTTCTGCCCCCTGTCGGGAGATAATCGATGAGCGAAGCACGCCGGCGGGAGCTTTTCGAAACGATCCGTGACTACATCGCCGCCCCCCGCGGGGAGGATCGGTTCGATTCCCTGGCGCTGGAGGTGTTCCGCTTCCAGTACGGGGCAAACGAGGCGTACCGCGCCTACTGCGACGGCAGGGGGATCGACCCCGCCGGGATCGGCCGGTGGGAAGATATCCCCGCCTATCCGTCAGACGCCTTCAAGAAGAATCTGGTCATTTCGTTCCCCTACGAGCAGACGGTCATGGCCAACGTCACGGGGGGGACCACTGACCCTGACCTGCGCGGGATAATCTTCCGGGACGAATACGGCCGGGAGCTGGTGCTGGCGGCCAACCGCAAGGTGATGGGAGACTACGTCTTCCCCGAGGGGGAGCGGATGCCGATCCTGGTCCTGGCCCCGTCGCCGGAGACGGCCCCTTCCATGGGGATGGCCATCGGCATGGCCGAGACGATCCGCTCCTTCGGCACTGACCAGAGCGGCTTTTTCATCACGCGGCGGGGATTCCTTATCCGGGAATTCATGGACCGGCTCCGGGAATTGGTCGTAGCGGGAAAGCCCGTGGCGCTCATCGGTTCCACTTCCGCCTTTATCTATTTTTTCAACGCCTGCCGGAAAAACGGCCTCCGCTTCGCGCTCCCCGCCGGAAGCCGCATTGTGGACGGCGGCGGCTACCGGGGGCGTTTCGGGGACTGCGGCCGCGATGAATACTATGAGCGGTGCCGCGACACCTTCGGCGTGGACCCGGCCTATTGCCTCAACGTCCTCGGCATGGCCGAGAGCGCCACGAACAGCGTCGATTCCAGCCTCAGGGACCTCCTGGCGGGCATCGACCGGGAGCGGATCAAGCCGGACCTCCCCTGGTGTCGCGTCGTGGCCATGGACATCGGGACCTGCTCCCGGGTGCTCCCGCCGGGGGAGGTGGGGCTGCTGCGCCACTACGACCTGGCCAACCTTCCGACGGTCCTCGGCGTGCAGACCGACAACCTCGGCTACCGGACCGACGACGGCTTCGAGATCATCGGCCGGGCCCAGGTGGTGGACGGCAAGGTGTCTCAGATGCCCTCGGAAAAGCCCGTGGGCCCCATGGGGGAGAAGAAGATATTCTCCTTCCTCGACCTCTACATGAAATTCTCCATCGGCCGGTACGTTGCGAAGATCAAGAAGGACGACCCCCTGTGCCCCTGCGGCGAGGCTATCGAGGATATGATCGAGCGGGAGGGGAAGAAGTAGCATGAAGAACGTTATCCCCCATATTCCGAGAGGATTCGTACCCCATGAACATCCGTAACGTCGCCGTCATCCTGAATGGCTTTATCCACGACTTCGCCGCGGGGATATGGCTTGCCGCCATCGCCTCCATCGCCCTTATTCATCGAATGCACCAGGCCCAGCCCCAGGAGATCATCGCTGTTCTCAATCGCCTGGAGCATATATTCTTCTGGGGGAGTGTCGTTTCCATGGTGATCATCATGGCCACTGGCGCGGGACGAACCTTCACCTACGTGGATAACTGGTACGGCGCCGACGCGGAGCGGGTCCGCCGCCGGATGCTCATCATCAAGCACGTGGTACTTTTTTCATTCTTCGGCGTAGGCTATCTGATCATCTACCCGATGGTTTTCCATTGACGGGCATCCTCCCCCTTTCTGGTCTTCCTTTCCCTCCTCCCTGCTCCGTCATAAGCCGGAGTGTTCCGCGACTTCACGGAGCGCCCCGGGTGGCCCCGCCACAATAAACTTGTGTTTAATAAGGCCTATGTGCGATTATTAATTCTAAATCTGGGCGGCCCGGTTTTTGCTGTTGAAAACGCTTGAGATTTAACCTCTTTGAGGAGAAGTGCATGAAAATCAAAAGAATAGCCCTCATTACCCCCCCCTATCACTCCGGCGTGGTGGAGTCTGCCGGCACCTGGCTCAATGTGGGTTTTGTCTATATTGCCGGGGCACTCAGGGCTGCGGGGTATGAGGTGGATTACTACGATGCCATGTCCCTGTGGCACAAGTGGCCCGACATTCAGAAACGGATCGAGGCGTTCCGCCCCGATGTGATCGCCACAACCGCCTATACTGCATCCATTGTCGACGCGGTGAAGCTGCTGAAGTTCGCCAAGGCCATCGATCCCCGCATCGTCACGGTGCTCGGCAACGTCCACGCAGCCTTCTGCTACGACGAGGTTCTCACCCACGATCACGATGCCGTGGACTACATCGTCAGGGGCGAGGGGGAGGAGACGCTCCCCATGCTCTGCCACTGTCTCAATGCCGGCGACGACCCCAAGAAGGTTCTGGGGATTGCCTACTGGCGCGACGGGGGGGTAGTGGTCACTCCGAAGGCCCCCTATATCCACGATCTGGATAGTCTCCCCACGGCCTGGGATCTGGTTGAGTGGCCCATCTACACCTACCGGGCCAAGAAGAACGCCCGCCTCGCCATCGTCTCCTCCTCCCGCGGCTGCAAATCGCAGTGCTCCTTCTGCTCCCAGCAGCTCTTCTGGTCCCAGTCGTGGCGGGCCAGGAGCGCCGAAAACTTCGTTACCGAGCTGGAGATGCTCCACAACGTTCACGGCGTTCAGGTGGCCATGCTCTCCGATGAGCTTCCCACCTTCGACCGGGAGCGGTGGGTCAGGATCCTTGACCTGATGATTGAGCGTGAGGTGCCGGTGAAGCTCCTCATGGAGACCCGTGTCGACGACATCATGCGCGACGCCGACATCATGGACAAGTACCGGGAAGGGGGGGTCGAGCATATCTACGTGGGGGTCGAGGCCGGCACCCAGGAGACCCTCGATCTCTTCAAGAAAGACACTCTGGTCGACCAGTCCAAGGCTGCCATTGACCTCATAAACAACGCCGACATTGTCTCGGAAACCTCTTTCGTCCTCGGCATGCCCGACGACACTCCCGAATCCATCGAGCAGACCATCGAACTCGCCAAGCACTACAACCCCGACATGGCCTTCTTCCTCGCCATCGCCCCCTGGCCCTACGCCGAGCTCTACCCCGAGCTTGAGCCCTACGTGGCCACCAAGGATTACCGCAAGTACAATCTTGTGGAGCCGGTCATCAAGCCCAAGAACATGACAATGGAAGAGTTGGAGCGCCAGCTGGGCCGGGCGTCCCAGAAGTTCTTCATGCACAAGTTCCAGAATCTGGAGAAACTTACTCCTTGGAAGCAGGAGTTCATGCTCTCGGTCCTCGATCTCCTCATCAATCACTCGTATCTGGCCGGCCAGATGAAGGCCATGCTCAAGGAGGGGAAGGAGATGCCCCCCGAGGTGAAGGCCCTGCTGAAGACCGTGAAGCACCACGGCGCATCACATCCGCAGACCTTCGCGCCGATTCCGTAACCGGTTTTTCCGCGACTCACGGGTAGGGGAAGAAGTCTGAAGGGATGTGCCGGTTATATGGCGAAGGTCTCCCGCTATACCGCGGCATTGGTTGTTGTGCCGGCCCCTTTCATGCCGGGATTTTAATCTTCCAAAACCGTGTTTTGTGACAGTTGGAGTGTTTTAATCGGGTTTTGTTCTGGCTGGCACATGGAATGCTTTAGCAGCTTTTCATTGTTGCAGAATTGCCGGCCGGTTCTTTTCGGACGTGGTTGGCATTGGCAGATTGTCTCGTACGGGATGGCTCCCGTTTTTCTTCGAGATAGACGAAAGGAGGTAGTAACGCTTTGAAAAGGTCAAGGATTTTTAAAATGGTGCCCCAGGTCCTCATGGTCCTGTGGGCGATGGCAACACTGCTCCTGGCCGGGCCGGGAACAGTGCTCGAGGCGTCCGCGCTGACCGAGGCGGACTGTAGGGTATGCCACACTGGCGGTACCTACGGCTCGGTTTCCAACCAGCACCACCAGGTAGCTCAGCAGAAGGGGATCGACTGTTATACCTCCTGCCACAAGTTGGTCAAAGATCCCGTTACGGGCATCCTGACAATGCAGATGGTGCGCGACTGTATCGTCTGTCACGGCCAGTATGACCACTCGTTGGCCCACAACATGCTCTCCACCGCCCCGGACTGTGGCCAGTGCCACACCCAACTGCCGGTGGCGGAACACAAGTCGATCTGCGCAACCTGCCACAGCAGCACCAAGCCGGAGGTGATCAACACCATCAATATCGGCAAGGGACCAACCGGAATACCGGTTAACTGCACCAACTGTCATGCAGGGGTCAACCACATCCTGCAGCACGACAAGGCGATTCCGTCGGTCGAGTGCGTCACGTGCCACGCCCAAGGGGTTGTCTACGAGCACCTGAACCGGACCTCCACCTGCGCTACCTGCCACCAGAGCACCAAGCCCGCGGTGATACAGGCAATCGCGGCCGGCCGCGCCGGCACCACCGTCAATTGCGTCAGTTGCCACGGTGCGCTTAACCACGTTCAGCAGCACGACATGGTGAGCACCCCCGTTGACTGCTCCTCCTGCCACAATCAGGGGCCTGTCTACGAGCACACGAACCGCACTTCCACCTGCGCCACCTGCCACAGCAGCACCAATCTGACGGTGCAGCAGACTATTACTACAGGCAAGGCAGGCACTCCCGTATCCTGCGCCAACTGCCATGGCCAGGTTAATCACGTCTTGGACCATAACAAGGCCCTGGCCAACGCCGACTGTGCCCAGTGCCACAACCTGGGCGTAGTGAACGAGCATCTTTCCCGCACTTCTACCTGTGCCACCTGCCACAACAGCACCAACCAGACGGTGCAACAGACCATTGCTACAGGTAAGGGGCCTAACGGCATGGCGGTTTACTGCTCCAACTGCCACGTGAGTGTGAATCACATTGCTCAGCACGACATGGTTGCCACACCTGTCGACTGCAAGAGCTGCCATGGAAAGAATGTGGTCAATGAGCATATCGACCGCACCTCCACCTGCGCCACGTGCCACCAGAGCACCAATGCCACGGTGCAGCAGACCATCACCGCTGGCCGGGCCGGCACCCAGGTATCCTGCGCCAACTGTCACGGCACGGTGAACCACATCGCCCAGCACGACAAGGCCCAGAGCGCGATTGAGTGCGCCCAGTGCCACACCAAGAGCGTGCTTGACGAACACCTGACCCGGACCTCCACCTGCGCCACCTGCCACTCCAGTTCCCGGATCGAAGTCCAGGACGCCATTGCCGCCGGCCGCGCCGGAACGATCGTCAACTGCGTCACCTGCCACGGCCAGTACAACCACCCCACGGCCCATACCGGCAAGGTCAACGCGCCGTACACTGACTGCAATAGCTGCCACATCACCAATCTGACTGAGCTGCACGCCCGGAAGGGCTTCCAGTGCGCCGCCTGCCACGCCAGCAGCAACGCGGCGGTAACCGCAGCCGTCCAGAAAGGGCTCGGCGGCCAGCCGGTAGTCTGCGCCGACTGCCACAACGCCATCGGCGGTTTCGGCAACCATGCCGGCCAGCA
>CAJPFF010000021.1 GCA_905339345.1 Geobacteraceae bacterium
TTTGTTCATCCTCGCTGTACTTGCTCCTCCGATTGCAATCGCAAGTGTTCTCCCTCAGGCAGGTTGGCTGCGTTCGTTATGGATGAAGGCGGTCATCCTGATCGCCCTGCTTCCCATTGTGGCTGGCGGAGTCTTCAAGGCAGGTATGGCGGCCAGTACCTGGATGGGACAGCAGGGTTTGTTATCCGCCATTCTGCGTGTGATCTGGTTGTGGGGTGCAACCGGAGTGTTGTTGTCGCTGGCAGGCATTCTTGGAAAGATGACCATCTCCACAACGGCAGATGCATTTGGGGGAATGATCAAAGCGGCTCAACAGATTATCTCGATTGGCGCACTCGCTGCCAGCGGGGTGGGAGCCGCAGGCGCGGGGGCGGTCGGTGCGGCAGGAGCCAGTGCAGGCGCAACGGAGGCGGCTGCGAACGGTGGTCTCACTGGCGCGGAAGCCGCCATGAGTCACCTGAATGCGGCAGGACAATTAACACAACAGGCTGGAAATTTGGATGCAATGGGGTTGCACGCGCCTGCCGCCTACAATCGTTCCCTGGCGCATGGACATGAACTGGCGGCACGACAGGCGGAGTTGGGGGAACGCATGCAACGCTTCGGCGGTGTCGCGTCCGCGTCCACACCTGCCTCCCAGGATTTTGGCTTCTCCTCATCAGTAAATTCGTCCATTCAATCCAACTTCAACGGTTCACCGCAGGAATTTCAGCAGGGTTTTCAGGCGATGTCTGCCGACATCGCCAAACACGGAATGGATCCGACTGCATTTGCCGCGCAATATCCGGAAGAAACCGCGCACATGACCAGGGCCTACCTGGATCATCCAGAAGAGATCATCACAGCACGCGACCCGTTATATCGCGCTTCCGAACTCGGAAGCGCCACACGTGTAAAAGAGATGCTCACCTTCATACCAAACAAAAACGAAGAAGACAAGCCAACATGACCCTCACGGAAACATTTGCGTTGGTCTCCTTCTCCCTGTTTAGTTATGCCGATTTGCGCTATCGGCTGGTGCCTGGGATTGAGGTCTTCCTGTTAGGAACGATCCTGCTGACCTTGCCCATCACTCCCATCCAAACCGGGATCGTGATCCTGGCCTGTGCCTGGAGTCTATTCCGAAATCTTTCCGGTTGGTTTGCCGTGATATTGTTGTTTTATCCGCCTGTCTGGCCGGTCCTGCTCACTGGATATGGATATCGCAAGGGAATCGTTGGCAGGGCAGACCTGCTTGCGATCAGCGGGCTGGCCTGTCTTTTTCCCTTGCCTGCCGTATTGCTGTCATTATTTGGTTTGGAAGCCTGGCGCAGACTTTGGATCCGCAGACAGATGGGGGCCATCCCTGCCTTGCCCGGTTTGCTGCTTGGATTAATTGCCTGGCTCTTGCTGCGTTTGTTCTTCCAAACTCCATAGCGACACGAACACCCATCCCCCATCCACAATTGAATATCATGACCCCATGCCGCGCTCTGGAACCCTGGGCAACCTACAACCCTACACTCCCTTTGGTGTCTTCGCTGGCCTGCCTTTCTGGGGCGGCGGCTTGACTCTACTCGCCGCAGCGCCAGGAATTGGCAAGACCTCCTGGCTGCTGCGGATGTTATTCGAATCATCCTCCCTGCATATCCCTTCTGCCATTGGATGTTACGAACACACTCCCGAAGAATTGCGATATCGCTTGTTCTTACAAACCGAGGCGCTGACCAGCGGTCCGCATCATCAAGCCCCACAAGAAAAGGTCGAAGCAGCCCTGGCACGCGCCAGCGAAGCGGTTCTGCTCTCCCTCAATTCGCGCGAAGATACAGTCCGCGCTTTGGAAGATATGTTGATCCATGATTACGCCTTTCCAGTAAAGGGACCTGCCTTGATCGCAGTGGACTACCTCAATCGTGTTCCCGTAATCGGATTGACTGGCATGATGGATGAAGAAGGCCGCAGTGGAGAAGCAGCCGCCGCATTGCGCGAGATGGCGCGTCATCATGGCTGGGCGATCATCGCCGCCGCCGCATTGAAGTCCGAGAATTTCAATGATGGCGACGACCTATCCGCCTTGTTGGGAGATGAAAGAGTCCCTTATGAAGCCGACCGTGTGCTGGTCGTCCAACGCAAAGGAGAAGTACAGGATTGTGGATGCGCCCCATTGGAAGTCATCACTCTGAAAGATCGCACCGGTCCTGCGCGCCGCTGGCCAATGCAATTCTGGGGCGAACATTTCTATCCTGCCCTCGAAGCGGAATTCCACAAACATGATCCAATGACTCTCTCATGACAGACATTTCTTTATTATTGTTGACCTTTTTACGCGAAGCCTGGATGGCTCTCGCTGGCGCGTTTCTGGCCTTTGCTCTTCTGGCAGGTATCGCGCAAATGTTGCGCGTGAGTTCCGCCAGTGTATTGGGCGCCAACCTGTGGGTCTGGGAGTCCATTTCCGCATTGGCATCCATCGTGATCCTGGGGTTGTTTGCCTTTTTGGGAATCCCGCAGATCGTGAGCGCATTGCAATCCTCCCTGCCAGGTGCAGGGGGCTGTGGCCCGATCAGTGAACTCGGGACTCTGGCGTCCGGATTGATCGGCGGATTGGCGGCGTTGCGAATGCTCAAGGCAGCATTCACCACCATGTTGTCCGCCTCGATCGGTGGAGCATCCTCATTTGCCAATGCGCTCATTGAATGTGGC
>CAJPFF010000022.1 GCA_905339345.1 Geobacteraceae bacterium
CTGGTGCGGGAGTTCTTCCAGGCGGTGGTCAACAACCTGGGCGCCAACATCCACGTGAACGTCATGTACGGCGACAACGTCCACCACATGGTCGAGGCCTGCTTCAAGGCCTTCGCCCGGGCCATGGACCAGGCGACCCAGGTGGACCCCCGGATCGAAGGGGTCATGTCGACAAAGGGCAAGCTCTGATATGACAAAGATAGCAATCATCGACTACGGCATGGGGAACCTCCGCTCGGTCCAGAAGGGATTCGAGAAGGTCGGTTTCGAGGCGGTGGTAACCGCAGACCCGAAGGTGGTCCTGGAGGCGGAGAAAGTCGTTCTCCCCGGCGTGGGGGCCTTCCGTGACTGCATGCGCAACCTGGAGCAGGGGGGGTTCGTGGAGCCGATCCTGAAGGTGATCCAGGACGGGCGCCCCTTCCTCGGCATCTGCGTCGGGATGCAACTCCTCTTCACCGACAGCGTGGAGTTCGGCCTCTACCAGGGGCTGAACGTCATCCCGGGCCACGTCCTCCGCTTCCCCGAGGGGATGAGCGAAGGGGGCGAAGAGCTCAAGGTCCCCCACATGGGGTGGAACCAGCTTTCCATCAGGCGCCGTCCGCCTGCCTTCGCCGAGGTGGAGGACGGGGCCAACGTCTATTTCGTCCACTCGTACTATGAAATGCCCGACGACGAGAGCGTGATCGCCGCTACCTGCACCTACGGCGTCGAGTTCTGCGCCGCCGTCTGGAAGGACAATATCGTCGCTACCCAGTTCCACCCCGAGAAGTCCCAGGCGGTGGGGCTGTCCATACTCAAGAACTTCGGAGAGATGAAGTGATCGTCATACCAGCCATCGACCTCAAGGAAGGAAAGTGCGTCCGCCTCGAACAGGGGCTCATGGACAAGGATACCGTCTTCTGCGACACCCCGGCTGACCAGGCCCGGGAGTGGGAGCGCCAGGGGGCGGAACTCCTCCACATCGTGGACCTGGACGGCGCCTTTGCCGGCGAGCCGAAGAACCGCGCCTCCATCGAGGCCATCGTCAAGGCCATCGCCATCCCGACCCAGCTCGGCGGCGGCATCCGCGACATCCCAACCATCGAGGCGTACCTCTCTCTCGGCATCGGCCGGGTGATCCTCGGCACCGCGGCCCAGCGGAACCCGGAGCTGGTGGAGGAGGCCTGCCGTCTCTTCCCGGGGCGGATCGTGGTCGGCATCGACGCCAAGAACGGCATGGTGGCGGTCCAGGGGTGGGCCGAGGTGACCGGTGTCACGGCCGTGGATCTGGCAAAGCGGTTCGAGGGATACGGCGTCGCCGCCATCATCTACACCGACATCGCCCGGGACGGGATGATGCAGGGGCCCAACATCGAGGCGACCAGGGCCCTGGCCGAGGCGATCTCGATCCCGGTCATCGCCTCTGGCGGCGTTTCGTCCCTGAAGGACATCGAGAACCTCATGGCCATCGAAGCCAGCGGCATCGCCGGCGCCATCACCGGCAAGGCGGTCTACACCGGCGCCATCAACCTGGCCGAGGCCGTTGTGCTCACGAAGCGGGGAGGGTTCTGAGATGCTGACCAAGCGGATCATCCCCTGCCTCGACGTGAAGGGGGGGCGGGTCGTCAAGGGGGTCCAGTTCCTGGAGCTGCGGGACGCCGGCGACCCGGTGGAGATCGCGGAAGCCTACGACCGTCAGGGAGCCGACGAGCTCACCTTTCTCGACATCACCGCTTCCTCCGACGAGCGGAGCATCATCATCGACGTGGTGCGCCGCACCGCCGAGCGGGTCTTCATGCCCCTCACCGTTGGCGGCGGGGTCCGGACCGTGGACGATATCCGCAACCTCCTGAACGCCGGGGCCGACAAGGTCTCCATCAACACGGCGGCGGTCCACCGCCCCGAGTTCGTGCGGGAGGCGGCGGAGCGCTTCGGCTCCCAGTGTACGGTGGTGGCCATCGACGCCCGTCAGGTGGCCGGCGAGGACCGCTGGGAGGTGTACACCCACGGCGGCCGCAACCCCACCGGCATCGACGCTGTGGAGTGGGCCCGGCGGATGGAGGAATACGGCGCCGGCGAGATCCTTCTCACCAGTATGGACCGGGACGGCACCAAGGACGGCTACGACATTCCGCTGACCCGCGCCATCGTCGATGCGGTATCCATTCCGGTCATCGCCTCCGGCGGGGTGGGGAACCTGGAACACCTCCATGATGGCTTCGTGAAGGCGGGGGCTTCGGCCTGCCTCGCCGCCTCCATCTTTCACTACAAGGAGTACACCATCGGCGAGGCCAAGGAGTATCTCCGCGGGCGGGGGGTCCCGGTCCGGCTATGAGCGAACGCGACGATATATTGCAGGCCGTCTATCAGGTGATCCAGGAACGCAAGAACGCCTCCGCCGATTCCTCCTACACCGCATCGCTTCTCCAGAAGGGGATCGACAAGATCCTCAAGAAGCTCGGCGAGGAGGCGACCGAGGTGGTCATCGCCGGCAAGGGGGGGAAGCGGGAAGAGATCGTCTACGAGACCGCCGACCTCTTCTTCCATGCGCTGGTGCTCCTTGGCTACTATGATATCCCTCCCGAGGAGATCTATACCGAACTTCGGCGCCGCTTCGGCACCTCCGGGATTGCCGAGAAGGCGTCCAGGCCTACGGAATGAAAAATGCCTGAAAAATCGGAAAAAATGGTTGACACTGGTGCGACTGGTGTTATTATGCGTGTTCTGTAAAAAATATCCGGCCCACGTATAGTTCTTCTATAAGCCCTAGCGGCCATTTTACATAGAGGAAGGAGGGGAATATGAATGCCGGGTGTCAAGGTAAAAGAAGCTGAGCCTTTTGAGCTTGCACTGAAGAAGTTTAAAAAGCAGTGCGAGAAGGCGGGGATCCTCTCCGAGGTCCGCAAGCGCGAGCATTACGAGAAGCCGAGCATCAAGAAGAAGAAGAAGGCCATCGCCGCGCGCAAGCGTGCCATGAAAAAACAGCGCAAGATGATGGATTAAGCAGGGAACTATGATGTTGCGTGATAGACTGAGCGAGGAAATGAAGGGGGCCATGAAAGCCCGTGATGAGATAAGGCTGTCCGCTATCCGTCTCATTCGTTCCTCGGTCAAGAATCGGGAAATCGAGTCGCGGCACGAACTCGCTGATGATGAGGTGATAGAAGTTGTCTCTACTCTTGTCAAGCAGCGCCGGGAGTCAATCCGAATGTTCGGCGAGGCCGGCAGGACTGACCTCGTTGAGAAGGAAGAGAAGGAGCTTGCGGTGCTCCTCACCTTTCTGCCGCAGCAGCTTAGTCGTGAAGAAGTAGAGGCACTGGTCGCCCAGGCAATCGCTGACAGTGGCGCCCAAGGTCCGAAGGATATGGGGAAGGTGATGAAAGCCATTATGCCCCACGTGACCGGCAGGGCCGACGGTTCCCTGGTCAGTTCCGTGGTTAAGGAAAAGCTTGTATAGCATTAAGCCTTTCTCCTGCCCGTACAATACAATTGATGAGTTATGGGGGCGATTCTCTGAATTGCCCCTTCTTCTTTTGCCCCTAGACAGGGTTACGAGTTCGGCATGAGCCTTCTCGATATACTGCTCTGGGCCGTTTTGCTGGGGTTTGCGGCAAAAGGGTTCATGAAGGGTTTTGTCCGCGAGGTTTGCTCGCTCCTTGGGCTGGTGATCGGGGGGTGGGCAGCCTTTACCTATTACCAGCCCGCAGGCGCGGTCCTGGGGGAACTGATCCACCTTCCCCCCATGGCGACGTCCGTGGCAGCGTTCCTCTGCATTCTCCTGGCGATAGGCCTCCTCTTCTTCCTCGTCGGCCACCTTCTCACCGTAATCCTGAAAATTGCCCTCCTTGGGGGCATCAACCGTGTCGGTGGAGTTATTTTCGGGCTCATGCAGGGAGCGCTTCTCCTCAGCATTGTTCTCTATCTGGCAGGCTTTCCTCCCGTTCCTGCAGGGGTGCGGAAGAAGATTGCCGCATCCGGAACCGCCCAGGTCCTCGGTGGCTGTGGCAAGGAGATTGTGACCGGTTGGCGGAAAAAAGCCGCAGAGAAACGACCAGTGGGGGAAAAACGGACTAAAGATGTCAATGATCCCCGACGATAAGATCAGGGAGGTCCGTGAGCGGGCGTCGATTCTGGAGGTGGTTTCCGACTACGTGAGCCTCCGCAAGTCAGGGGCCAACTACCAGGGACTCTGTCCTTTCCACGGCGAAAAGACCCCCTCGTTCAACGTGAATCCGGCCCGGGGAATCTTCCACTGCTTCGGCTGCGGCGTGGGGGGGAACGCCATCACGTTCGTCGCCAAGATGGAGGGGCTTTCGTTCCCCGAAGCGGTGAAGTTTCTCGCCAAGCGGGTGGGTGTAGAAATTGAGGACCGCCCTGTTTCCGTGGCGGAAAAACGGCGCCAGGACGAACGGGAAGAGCTTTACGGGATCGTGGAACTGGCTGTGGGGCTCTATCGCGATGCCCTTGAGCGGAGCGAGGAGGGGGGGACTGCGCGGCGCTATCTGGAAGGGCGCGGCGTGGACCGGGCCACGGCAGAGGCGTATCGCCTGGGCTTTGCGCCGGATCGCTGGGACTACCTCACCCGGCATCTCCAGCATCGCTCGGTGTCACTGGATGTGGCGGAGAAGCTGGGGCTGGTGAGGCGTCGGGAGGGGGGCGGTTACTATGATACATTCCGGAACCGGCTCCTGTTTACGATTACCGACATTCACGGCCGGGCCATCGGGTTCGGCGGCAGGGTTCTCGACGACTCGCTGCCGAAATACATCAATTCTCCCGAATCGCCCATCTACCACAAGAGCGATGTCCTCTTCGGCGTCTCCCTTGCCAAGGGAACCATGCGGGAAACGGGGAACGCCATCGTGGTGGAAGGTTATTTCGACCACCTGGCCCTCTACCAGGCGGGGGTCAGGAACGTTGTTGCCACCTGCGGCACGGCGTTGACCGAGGGACATATCAAGCTTCTGAGACGGTATGCGGGGCAAGTCTATACTCTTTTCGACGCCGACAGCGCCGGAAGAAAAGCCACGCTGCGGGCCATGGACCTCTGTCTCGATGCCGGATTTCCTGCCCACGTGGTAGAGTTGACCGCCGGGGAGGACCCGGACAGCTTCATCCGGAAGGAGGGGGCCGATGCTTTTCCCCCCCGCCTTGCCAAGTCTCGGCCGGTTCTGGATTATTTCTTCCGTCAGCTGGTGCGCGACGAGGATACCGGTACCGTCGAGGGGAAGGTGAAGGTCATCGACGAGCTTACCCCGCGACTGGCAAAGATTGCCAATACCATTGAGCGGGAGCTCTACGTGCGGGAAATAGCCCGGGTCCTCGGCATCGATGTCCGCTCGCTCGCCCGGAAGATCGGCGGTTCCGCGGCCCCTGTATCTTCACGGGATTTCGGGGCCTCCGCGCCGGCTCGCAGGCAGCGCGGCGTCAGCCCCGAAGAGATGCTCCTTTCGCTCATGGGACGTTATCCCGAGGTGGCAGAACGGGTCAGAACCCATGGTCCCGGGCTCATTTTCGGCCCGTTGCTGCTCCCCGTCGCGGAGGCGATCCTTGAGAGGGCAGCCGATGGCAGGACTATCGACTGGGGAGAGATCCTCGATCTGGTCGAGGGGCCGGAGGAGCGGGGACGGCTCGCGGCGTTTCTTGTCAACGACGAGCACCTGGCTGACGTTGATTCTCATAAGGCCTTCGATCAGTGCCGTACGGCTCTTGAACGGATATCCCTCGGACGTATGAAGGAGTTGGCCCGCGAGCTGTCGGCGACTGATCCCGATGTTCCCCGCTATCGGGAGCTTCTATCGGAGATTGATGCCTTGCGAAACCGGAAATCGAAGTTATCTTAATAGAACAGCATGCAATGAGGTGAATTTGATGGCCAAGAAAAGTTCGGACGAAGTTAAGCAGCAGCTGGTGGACATCGGCAAGGAAAAGGGATTCCTTACCTATGACGAGGTCAACGACATGCTGCCCCCCGACTTCTCAACGGAGCAGATTGACGATGTTATGAGCATGTTTGGCGAGATGGACATCGATCTCGTCGACTCGTCCCAGAAGGTCAAGATCCCCAAGATGAAGCTCGACCTCGAAGAGGAAGAAGAGATTGAAGGGGAGCAGGAGGAGATGGAGTACGAGCCGGGCGTCCTGGGGCGCACCAGCGATCCGGTCCGGATGTACCTGCGGGAGATGGGCTCCGTGTCTCTCCTTACCCGTGAGGGGGAAGTGGAAATCGCCAAACGGATCGAGGAGGGGGAGCGCGACATCGCCCGGGTTATCCTAACGACCCCCATCACAGTCAAAGAGATAATCGCTCTTGGCGATAAGCTTCGCAAGTTCCAGATCAGTGCCGCCGAGATCAGCAAGGAGGTCGAGGAGGAGGAACTGGAGGAGGACGAGGAGGACGTCCAGACGAACCGCGTCCTCTCTCTCATCGACGAGATCCACGATCTCGATGTCAGGATGGAGGCTATCGCCGAGGAGCTTGATGCCGAAAAGCTCGCCGCGAAGCGGCGGGACGAACTCCGCTCCGAGCAGCAGGAGATCAGGGATAAACTCGCCGAGCTTGTCAAATCCCTACGGCTCAAGGATCGTCACATCGCCAAGATCGCCCAGCGTCTCAAGGAGCTTTCGGGCAGAGTGGAAGCCATTCTGGCTGAAATCTCCGGGGTCGAGGCCGAGGCCGGGGGGAGCGCAGACCGCCTCAAGGAGGTCGTCGCTTCGGGTGATGAAAAGGCCAAGGGGCTCAAGGTAAACCTCGAGGAGGCCCAGAAGCTCGAAAAGAAAATCCGGTCCGCCGAGAAGAAGCTCAAGAAGGTGGAGCACGAATCGGGCTTCAAGGCCCAGGAGCTTGCCGACGCCCTCCATGCCATCGACCGCGGCGAGATCAAGTCGAAGCTGGCCAAGTCAGAGCTGGTGGAAGCTAACCTGCGGCTCGTGGTTTCCATCGCCAAGAAATACACCAACCGTGGCCTCCAGTTTCTGGACCTGATCCAGGAGGGGAACATTGGCCTCATGAAGGCGGTGGACAAGTTCGAGTACCAGCGGGGGTACAAGTTTTCCACCTATGCTACCTGGTGGATCCGTCAGGCCATTACCCGGGCCATTGCCGACCAGGCCCGGACCATCCGGATTCCGGTTCACATGATCGAGACCATTAACAAGCTTATCCGGACCAGCCGCCAACTGGTGCAGGAGATCGGCCGCGAGCCGTCGCCCGAGGAGATTGCCGAGCGGATGAACCTCCCCTTGGACAAGGTCCGCAAGGTTCTCAAGATCGCCAAGGAGCCCATTTCCCTCGAGACCCCCATCGGCGAAGAGGAAGATTCGCACCTGGGCGATTTCATCGAGGACAAAGGTGTGGTATCGCCCCTTGAGGCGGTCATCAAGGCCAATCTCTCGGAACAGACCTCACGGGTTCTTTCCACCCTCACCCCCCGGGAGGAGAAGGTGCTGCGGATGCGCTTCGGCATCGGCGAGAAGAGTGACCACACCCTGGAAGAGGTAGGCCAGGATTTCGAGGTCACCCGGGAGCGGATCCGGCAGATCGAGGCCAAGGCCCTGCGCAAGCTCCGACACCCGAGCCGGGCCAAGAAGCTCAAGAGCTTCGTGGAGTAGCATCCGCGAACTGCAGTAATGAAAGCCGCGTCGGCATCCGGCGCGGCTTTCGCGTTGGTGGACTTCTTCTGAGAGGATGTATGGCAAAGGAGAACAAGGCGCCGGTCACGGCGGCGGTACGCGCATTGCGCGCCGCACAGGTTCCATTTTCCGACCACCTTTATGCCTATGAGGAGAAGGGTGGCACGGCGGTTTCGTCCCGGGAGCTGGGGGTTGACGAACACGCCGTGGTGAAGACTCTCATCATGGAAGACGAGGCGAAGAATCCGGTCGCCGTCCTGATGCACGGCGACCGGCAGGTTTCCACCAAGGAGCTGGCACGGGTGCTCGGCGTGAAGACCATTTCTCCCTGCACTCCCGACACGGCCCAGAAGCACACGGGGTATCTCGTTGGCGGAACCTCTCCCTTCGGTACCCGTCGGCGGATGCCGGTCTGCCTGGAGGAGACGATTCTCGACCTGCCGCGCATCTACATCAACGGCGGCAAGCGGGGGTACCTGGTTGGGATCGACCCCCGTGACGTGGTGAAGCTTCTCAACCCGACCCTCGTGCGGGTCGGCATCTGAGGAGGACGCTATGGAACTCCAGGAAAAGTTTCGCGTCGCCGCCAATGCGGTGAGCCGAGCCGAAGCCATCGTGGTCACCGCCGGAGCCGGCATGGGGGTCGACTCGGGGCTGCCCGACTTCCGCGGCGACGCGGGGTTCTGGAAGGCGTATCCCCCCTACCAGAAGCTCGGCATCACTTTCATCGGCGCCGCTAATCCCGACCACTTCGAGCGGGACCCGGCTTTTGGCTGGGGGTTCTACGGCCATCGGACCAATCTCTACCGGAACACGGTTCCCCATGCCGGGTTTGGCATCCTCCGGGGGTGGATCGAGCGGTTCGGCCTCGACTATTTCGTCGTCACCTCCAACGTGGATGGCCAGTTTCAGAAGGCCGGGTTCGTCGAGGATCGGATCCTGGAGGTTCACGGCTCCATTCACCACCTCCAGTGTGCCAAGCCTTGCACCATGGCCATCTGGGAGAACCGTGAGACCATCCCGGTGGACGAGGCGACCATGAGAGCGGGGCGCATCCCTCGATGCATCCGCTGCGGAGACGTGGCCCGTCCCAACATCCTCATGTTCGGCGACTATGGCTGGGTGAGCGACCGTTCGGCCCGACAACAGCGAGTCTTCGACGAGTTTCTCACCGAAAACCGGGGACGCCGGCTGGTGGTTGTGGAGATGGGGGCCGGGACCGCCATCCCGACCATCCGCTACCTCACCGAGGAAATTGGCTCCCGTCCCGGTGCACTGGCCGTGCGGATCAATCCGCGGGAGGCCCAGATCAGGGCTCCCCACCTCTCTCTACCCTGCGGCGCCCGGGAGGGGGTTGCGGCAATCGACGCGGTTCTTGCGGAGGATGCCCTTTCATGATCATCAGGAGAAAAGCGGCGGCTGGTTCCTTTTTCGGGGGACAGACCTTTTTTGCCACCACTGCCAAGGGGGTGGAGGAGGTGCTTGCCCGCGAGATGACTGGGCTGGGGCTCGAAGGAGTGACGGTTGAGAAGGGCGGGGTTCGCTTCACCGGCGATCTCGGTGCCTGTTACCGGGCGAACCTCTGGCTGAGGACCGCAAGCCGGATCCTCGTCCCCCTGGCCGAATTCCCGTGCGATTCCCCCCAGGGGCTCTACGACGGGGTCCGGGCGCTCCCCTGGGACCGCTACCTCACCCCCGACACGACCCTGGCCGTGGAATGCGTGCTCCGCGATTCGGCCCTCACCCACTCGGGCTTCGTGGCCCTGAAGACCAAGGATGCCATCGTCGATACGCTCCGGGACCGTTTCGGCCGCCGCCCCAACGTGAATCCGAAGGACCCCGACCTTCTTGTGAACGTCCACCTGGCTCGAAACCGCTGTACTGTAAGCCTCGACAGTTCTGGTTTCGGCCTGGATCGGCGGGGGTACCGGGTCGAGGCTGGCGAGGCCCCCCTGCGGGAGACATTGGCTGCAGCCCTGGTGCTTCTGACCGGCTGGGACGGAACGGTGCCCCTGGTCGACCCCCTCTGCGGCTCCGGGACGATCCTCATCGAGGCGGCCCTCATGGCCATGAACCGGGCACCGGGGCTTGTCCGCGAGCGGTTCGGCTTCCAGCGCTGGCCCGCCTTCGATGCCCCCCGCTGGCGGCGTCTCCTTGACGAGGCCCGACAGGCGGAGCGGACGACCCTTGCCGCGCCCCTGGTTGGTTATGACCGTCTGGAGGATGTCTTGGTTGTGGCCCGGAACAACAGCCGCCGGGCCGGCGTCGAGCGGTTCATCTCCTTCACTGCGGGTGATGTGCGCGACCTTGCACCGCCTCCCCCTCCGGGAGTCATTCTCACGAATCCCCCCTACGGCCGGCGCCTTGGGGACGAGGAACAGTTGAAGCCCTTTTACGGGCAAATCGGCGACGTCTTCAAGCAACGCTGCGCCGGCTACACCGCCTGGCTCTTTACCGGCGGTCTTGACCTGGCCAAGTCAGTGGGGCTCAAGGCCTCCCGCAGGATCGTCCTCTATAACGGCCCCCTGGAGTGCCGGCTATTGCGGTACGATCTGTACTGAGCGCGCGGGTGGTGAGATGCCGAAAAGCCTTGACAGTTCGCGGTCCTTTGCGTAGTATCAAATCTCATTTTTCGGGCCTATAGCTCAGTTGGCTAGAGCAACCGGCTCATAACCGGTCGGTCCCAGGTTCGAGTCCTGGTGGGCCCACCACCCGAAATTAGTCAGGATGATGCTGGGGATGCCCCGTAAGCACCGGTCCACAAGGACCATTCATACTGTTTCGAAAAAGAGTGCGGCCCGAAGGGTGGCACTCTTTTT
>CAJPFF010000023.1 GCA_905339345.1 Geobacteraceae bacterium
GAGATGGTCATGCCAGGCGACAACGTGGCAGTGACGATAAACCTGATCACCCCGATCGCCATGGACGAGGGGCTGCGGTTCGCCATCCGCGAAGGCGGCCGTACGGTCGGCGCCGGTGTTGTCAGCTCCATTATCGAATAAAGCAGGAACGAGGAAGAGATGCCAAGTCAAAAAATTAGAATCCGCCTAAAAGCCTTTGATCACAAGCTTCTCGATCAGTCAGTAGGTGAGATTGTCGATACTGCGAAAAGAACGGGTGCACGGGTTGCTGGTCCGATCCCTCTCCCTACCATGATCAATAAGTACTGTGTCCTCCGTGGACCGCATGTTGACAAGAAGTCTCGGGAACAATTCGAGATCCGGACGCACAAGCGTCTCATCGACATTCTTGATCCGACCCAGCAAACGGTTGATGCTCTCATGAAGCTCGATCTCTCTGCTGGTGTAGATGTGGAAATCAAGCTCTAATTCAAATGCAAGGATAGGAATTTCTACCATGAAGAAGGGATTGATCGCGAAAAAGCTGGGAATGACCCAGATCTTTGCCGAAGATGGCAGACGTATTCCGGTGACTGTTGTAGAAGCAGGGCCGTGTGTGGTGCTTCAAAAAAAGACCGTACAAACGGACGGTTATGACGCCATTCAGGTTGGCTTCCTCCCTAAGGATGCCAATAAGACAGGTCGTGCGCTCGTAGGTCACAGCAAGTCCGCCGGGAAGGGTACGTATACTCATCTGCGTGAGTTCAGAATTGATAATGTCGATCAATATTCCGTTGGTGATGTTATCACGGCAGAGGTCTTTGCACCGGGCGACTATGTGGACGTAACCGGAACCAGTATCGGAAAAGGTTTCCAGGGGGTAATAAAGCGGTGGGGATTCCGCGGCGGACGTTCGACTCACGGCTCCAACTTTCATCGTGCTCCCGGTTCTATCGGTAGTTCTGCATGGCCGTCGCGTGTTTTCAAAAACAAGAAAATGCCCGGACAGCTCGGTAATGAGCGTGTTACAGTGCAGAGGCTCCAGGTTGTCCGTGTAGATGCTGCTGACAATCTGCTGCTCATCAGAGGAGCAATCCCCGGTGCAAAGAATGGGATGCTGCTCGTCAAAGACAGTGTCAAAGCACGTTAGACTCGCTGGATCTGGAGAAAGTTATGGCTACAATCGACGTTTTCGATATCAATAAGAACAAAGTGGGAGAGATGAACCTCAATGACGCTGTGTTCAATGGCGAAGTCAAGGAGTATCTCATCCACGAAGCAGTCAAAGTCCAGCTTGCTAACCGTCGTGCTGGAACCGTCGCGGTTAAGAGTCGCTCGGCTGTATCTGGCGGCGGGAAAAAGCCATTCAAGCAAAAAGGGACTGGACAAGCCCGTCAAGGCTGCATCCGGGCCCCCCATTACGTAGGTGGTGGTGTTGCTTTCGGACCGCAGGCAAAGGTGTATTCGCTTTCCATGAATAAGAAAGCTCGGAAGGCAGCGGTTCGTTCCGCTCTGTCCATGCTCTATAAAGAGAACAAGCTTTCTGTTCTTGATGGGTTGGCACTTCCGTCCATCTCAACAAAAGGATTCGTCGCTGTTCTGAAAGCTTTTGATGTGACGAAGACTCTTGTCGTTACCGATGAACCGAACGCTAACCTTGAGCTGTCTGCGCGTAATGTCAAGGATGTCAAGGTTCTGAAGACTGAACACCTCAACGTATTTGACATCGTTAAGTTCAACAATATTATTCTCACTCAGTCAGCTGTTCGGAAGATCGAAGGAGCATTGCAGTCATGAACATTTATGACGTGATCAAAAAACCTCTTGTAACTGAAAAGACTACTCTGGAAAAAGATGCAAAAAACGTCATCTCATTTGAAGTTGATCGAAACGCCAATAAGATTGAAATCAAGGATGCCGTGGAAAAGCTTTTCAAGGTTGAGGTCTGTGATGTTAATACCGTCAATATGGCTGGTAAGATGAAGCGTGTAGGGCGCCATTATGGCAAACGCTCGAACTGGAAAAAAGCATACGTGACCCTTAAAGAGGGAAGCAACGTAGACTTCTTCGAAATATAAACACCTTGGCAGTGGAGTGAGCATACCATGGCTATAAAATCGTATAAACCAACATCGGCAGGTCGCAGGCATCAGACGTGCTCTACATTTGAAGAAATCACGTCGTCGCGGCCCGAGAGGTCTCTTCTGGTATCACTGAAAAGGACCGGTGGGCGGAACAGTTTCGGTCGCATTACGTCTCGCCATATCGGTGGGGGACACAAAAAGAAGTACCGTCTTATCGATTTTCGTCGGAACAAAATTGATATTCCGGCAAAAGTAGCAAGTATCGAGTACGACCCCAACCGTAGCGCTCGCATAGCTCTTCTTAATTACGTTGACGGCGAGAAGCGTTATATCTTGGCCCCGCTCAATCTAAAGGTCGGTGATGTCGTAGTCGCAAGTCCCAGTGCAGATATCAAGCCGGGCAACTCTCTGCCGTTACGCGCTATTCCGCTTGGTACCATAATTCACAATATTGAGCTGAAAATCGGCAAGGGTGGCCAACTTGCACGCAGCGCAGGTACTTTCGCCCAGCTTATGGCCAAAGAAGGGAAATACGCACAAGTGAAACTCCCTTCCGGTGAAGTGCGTATGGTTTTGCTCGACTGCATGGCTACAGTTGGCCAGGTTGGAAACATCGACCACGAGAACGTGACAATTGGTAAGGCAGGCCGTTCACGGTGGCTTGGTCGCAGACCTAAAGTGCGCGGTGTTGCGATGAACCCGGTAGACCACCCCCATGGTGGAGGTGAAGGTCGCACCTCTGGCGGACGGCATCCCGTGACGCCTTGGGGGGTTCCGACCAAAGGTTACAAGACTCGGAAAAACAAAACGTCTTCACGGTTCATTGTGAAGCCTCGCACTAAATAACAACCTAATGGTTAAAGGATAGAGACCATGGCACGTTCGATTAAAAAAGGACCCTTTGTAGATGAGCATTTGGCAAAAAAAGTCGCTGCTGAGGGGTCAGGCTCTAAGAAAGTACTGAAGACCTGGTCGCGCCGTTCGACGATCACTCCCGATTTCATCGGCTTGACTTTTGCCGTTCACAACGGAAAGAAATTCATTCCTGTTTTTGTCACCGAAAATATGGTTGGACATAAACTTGGTGAATTTGCTCCGACGAGAACTTTTTACGGCCATGCCGCAGACAAGAAAAGCAAGCTGAAGAAGAAGTAACCGGTAAAAAGGAGCCTAGAGAATGGAAGCACGAGCGAAATTGTCATTTGCCCGGCTCTCGCCGAGGAAAACGCGTCTTGTTGTTGATATGGTGCGTGGGAAGGGCATACAGGATGCTCTTACGATACTCCGTTTTTCTCCGCAACCGTCTGCGAAGCTGGTTTCTAAGCTTCTCCAGTCCGCTGTAGCCAATGCAGAGCAAAAAGGGACATCTGACGTAGATCATCTATTTGTTAAAACAATATTTGTTGATGCCGGACCGGTTCTTAAGAGATTTACTCCTCGAGCAATGGGTCGTGCCAGCAAGATCAGAAAGCCTACAAGCCACATCACAGTGGTGTTGGCAGATAAGTAATCGGAATGGAGGTGATGTCTTGGGTCAGAAAGTAAATCCAATTGGATTCAGGCTTGGTATCATTAGAACGTGGGATTCCCGGTGGTATGCTGAGGCAGATTATGCAAAGCTGCTTCACGAAGATATCAAGCTGAGGAATTTCCTGAAAAAGCGCCTTTTTAACTCGGGAGTTTCCAAAATCGAAATCGAGCGAGCCGCAAGCAAGGCAAAGATCAATATCTATACTGCTCGGCCAGGGCTTATAATTGGCAAAAAAGGTGCCGAGGTGGAAACCCTCAAGAAGGAGCTTGCCAAGCTTACTGACAAAGAGATCTACCTCAATATACAGGAAGTAAGAAAGCCCGAACTGGATGCGCAGCTTGTGTCTGAGAATGTTGCCCTTCAGCTGGAGCGGCGTGTTGCTTTCCGTAGGGCAATGAAGAAAAGTGTGACTTCCGCTCTGAAATTCGGGGCCAAAGGGATCAGGATCACGTGTTCAGGCCGCCTTGGCGGTGCAGAGATGTCACGCACCGAGTGGTACAGAGAGGGACGCGTTCCTCTGCATACTCTTCGGGCTGATATAGATTACGGGTTTGCTGAAGCCAAGACCACCTACGGGATTATTGGAGTAAAAGTCCTTATCTTCAAAGGTGAAGTTCTCCCCGGTCAAAAATAGAAACAGGAGTTTTTCACAATGTTGATGCCCAAGAAAGTTAAGCATAGAAAGCAGATGAAGGGGCGCATGAAGGGTGCTGCCTTGCGCGGTGCAAGTTTGTCTTACGGTGAATTCGGTCTTCAGGCTACCGAGTGTGGCTGGATTGATTCCCGTCAGATTGAGGCTGCCCGTATCGCAATGACGCGCTATATCAAGAGGGGCGGTAAGATCTGGATTCGTATTTTCCCTGACAAGCCTCTCACGTCAAAACCGGCTGAAACCCGTATGGGTAAAGGCAAGGGTTCGCCTGATTCATGGGTTTGTGTTGTGAAGCCCGGCAGAGTGCTCTATGAAATGGAAGGTGTTACCGAGGAGATAGCACGCGAGGCGTTCCGCCTTGCAGCGCACAAGCTTCCTATCGGAACGAAATTCATTTCCAGGAAGGAAGGTTATGAAAGCTAGTGACCTTAAAAATATGTCGGTTGAGGAATTGACGGCTAAGAACACGGAACTGACCCAAGAGTTATTCAACTTGAGGTTCCAACTTCATACGGGAAGGCTCGAAAATACGGCGAAGATTTCTGCCGTCAAGAAAGATATCGCCAGGGTTAATACTGTCCTCAGTGAGAGAAGGGGCTAGAGAGGAAGCTATGAGTCAGCGCGGGAGCAGAAAGACCCAAGTTGGGGTCGTTGTAAGTGACAAAATGGATAAAACAGTTGTCGTGAGGGTTTCACATCTTGTGAAGCACCCTGTCTACAACAAGTATATAAAGCGCAGTGTCAAATATAAAGCACATGACGAAGAGAACAGCTGCAAGTCTGGTGACAGGGTGGTAATTGTTGAAACACGCCCCCTAAGCAAAGACAAACGCTGGAGAGTTCGTCAGATAATCGATAGGTTCGAGTAACCGGGAGTTAGCCATGATTCAGATGCAGACCATTTTGGATGTTGCGGATAATTCCGGAGCTAGGAAGCTATTTTGCATTAAGGTGCTCGGCGGCTCCAAGAGAAAATATGCTGGTATTGGTGATATCATTGTTGCCTCCGTTAGGGAAGCGATCCCTAATTCCAAGGTAAAAAAAGGCGATGTTGTCAAGGCTGTAATCGTTAGAACTGCCAAGGAGATCGGTCGTCTTGATGGATCGTATATCCGTTTCGATGATAATTCAGCGGTTGTAATAAACAACCAACGTGAACCTGTCGGTACACGGATCTTCGGTCCGGTCGCGAGAGAACTGCGGGCGCGGAAGTTTATGAAAATAGTCTCGCTTGCACCTGAAGTTCTGTAATACATTTCGAGGAGAAATTCCATGCTCGACAAGAAATTTCACGTAAAAAAAGGCGATACTGTCTCTGTAATAGCAGGAAAAGATAAGAGTAAGACTGGGAAAGTTATTCGTATCTTACCGAAAAAAGATGGCGTTCTAGTTGAGGGGCTTAACATCGTTAAGCGTCATACGCGTGCGCGGGGCAATGAGCCTGGCGGTATTGTAGAGAAAGAGAGCCCTCTGCACGTTTCGAACGTAATGCTGTATTGTGAAAAGTGCAAGAAGTCGGTACGTTCTAAGATGAACGTGCTTGAGGATGGTAAGAAAGTTCGTGTTTGCATCAAATGCGGCGACTCGTTTGATAAATAGGAACGGAGGATCAGATGGTTAGGCTGAAAGAGCTTTATAATAACGAGATCGTCCCTCAGTTGACGAAGGACTTTAGCTACACAAACATCATGCAGGTTCCTAAACTCGAAAAGATTGTAGTTAACATGGGGCTTGGAGAAGCAATTCAGAATGTAAAGATTCTGGATTCGGCTGTTGAAGAGCTTGCGATGATAACTGGACAAAAAACAGTTATAACAAAAGCCAAGAAATCCATAGCGAGTTTTAAGCTTCGTCAAGGCATGCCGATTGGTTGCATGGTGACGCTTCGCCGTGAGAAAATGTACGAATTCCTCGATCGTCTTATCAACGTTTCGCTTCCGCGTGTTCGTGATTTCAAGGGGGTCTCTGGTAAAGGCTTTGATGGACGCGGTAATTATTCTCTTGGCATCAAGGAGCAGCTCATTTTCCCTGAGATCAACTACGACAAGATTGACAAGATCAAAGGGCTTAATATAACCATTGTAACGTCAGCAAAAAGTGATGAAGAGGGTAAGGCACTGCTCAAGCAGCTTGGGATGCCTTTCAGGAACTAATACAATTGGAGGATTCCAGTGGCTAAAACATCGATGATCATAAAGGCACAAAGGGGAAGCAAGTTCAAGGTTCGCGAGTATAATCGCTGTCCCCTATGCGGCAGGCCGCGTGCCTATTATCGTAAATTCGATATGTGCAGAATTTGCCTCAGAAAACTTGCCTCTTCCGGTCTAATTCCGGGCGTCATAAAGTCTAGCTGGTAACGCAGTAAACTCGTAAAGAAAGAGGAGTACGCTCAATGTCGATGACTGACCCTATTGCCGATATGCTCACGAGAATTCGCAATGCAAGCATGGCGAAGCTCCAAAAGGTTGACATTCCGTCGTCGAACCTGAAAGTGAGCTTGGCTAACGTTCTTAAGTCTGAAGGATTTGTCAAGAATTTTAAGGTAATAGCAGATAGCAAGCAGGGTGTACTGCGAGTGTATCTTAAGTATATCGATGAAAAAGAACCTGTTATAAGAGAAATAAAGCGGGTAAGTAAGCCGGGCAGTAGAGTATACGTAGGTAGTGACAAGATACCGTGCGTGAAAAACGGGATGGGAGTTGCTATCCTGTCGACGTCCAAGGGCATACTTACAGATAAGGTCGCGCGTGAAGCTGGTATTGGCGGCGAAGTTATCTGTACGGTTTGGTAATAACAGAGAGCAAGGAGCATAAAGGCTATGTCTAGGATCGGCAAACGTCCTATCGAAATACCAGGTGGGGTAAAGGTTACGTTCACAACTCCTATGTTGAAAGTAGAAGGGCCCAAAGGCTCGCTCTCACGAGAGATCATGAACGTCGTTTCCCTTGAGATAAACGAGCAAAATGTTGTTGTGCAAAGATCTGACGACGGAATAAAGTCGCGGGCTGCGCACGGATTGACCAGGACTCTCATCAACAACATGGTTGTCGGTGTCACCAAGGGCTTTGAAAAAACACTCGAAATCAGCGGGGTTGGCTATCGCGCAGAAGCAAAAGGTGATGTTCTTAACCTGAGCCTGGGGTATTCGCATCCGATTAATTTTCCTCTACCAAATGGCATCACGGTTGAAGTTGACAAAATGACTAAGGTGTTAGTGAGGGGAATTGACAAGGAGCTTGTCGGTCAAACTGCGGCTAAGATTCGATCTTTCCGTGGACCTGAGCCTTACAAGGGTAAGGGTATCAAGTACGCCGATGAGAAAATTCTGAGGAAGGCCGGCAAGACCGGCAAAAAATAGCCTTAAGGAGAAGTAACGTGAGTCCTCTCGCTCAAAAGAAAGTGGCTCACCTCAAGCGGAAGACGCGGGTGAGGAAGAAGATTAGGGGCACCACTGATCGGCCCAGGCTTAACGTGTTCAAGAGTGCCCGTCATATGTATGCCCAGATCATTGATGACACAACGGGTGTAACGCTTGTGGCAGCATCAACGATACAAGATGAGGCTGGTGCCACCCTGAAGTACACGGGGAACATAGAGGCGGCGAAGCATGTTGGAGCCGCTATCGCCAAGAAAGCACTGGAAAAGAATATTTCTTCCGTCGTATTCGACCGAAACGGGTTTTTGTATCATGGAAGGGTCAAAGCCCTTGCTGATTCGGCCCGCGAGAACGGTCTGTCCTTCTAGAAGGAACAACAAGGAGGCGTGAACTTGCAGAAAATCAATCCCAATGAATTGAACCTTACGGATAAAGTTGTCCATATCAGCCGAGTCGCTAAGGTTGTTAAAGGCGGTAGACGGTTCAGCTTCTCTGCGCTTGTCGTGGTGGGTGACGGGAGCGGCTATGTCGGCTACGGCTTGGGCAAGGCCAACGAGGTGCCCGAGGCTATCCGCAAAGGCGTTGAACAGGCCAAGAAGAACCTGATCAGGGTACCTATTGTCGAAGGACAAACAATACCGTATGAAGTGCTTGGCCACTTCGGCGCTGGTAGAGTGCTTATCAAGCCTGCCTCTGCAGGTACAGGTGTGATCGCAGGTGGTGCGGCTCGGGCGGTTTTTGAGTCTGCCGGGCTTCATAACGTACTCTCTAAGTGTCTTGGTTCAAATAACCCTCACAACGTTGTGAAAGCGGCCTTTGACGGGCTTAAGCAACTCAGAAGCCCTGAAGAGATCATGGCACGGCGCGGGATGACGGAATAGTTAATATTTATTGGAGGGTTAGCATGTCTGCCGGACTTAAAATAACACTTGTGAGAAGCCAAATCGGCGCAACGACGGCACAGAGAGCTGTCTTGAACGGTTTGGGTCTTACCAAGCTCAATAAAACAGTTGTTTTGCAGAATACTCCAGAGATCATCGGCATGATTGCCAAGGTATCTCATATGGTCAAGGTTGAAGAGTAATCTACTCAGAGGTGTTTGTGATGGAACTGAATAATCTCAAGCCGGCGATCGGCGCGACTAAAGATAGAAAAAGAATAGGCCGCGGTACAGGGTCTGGTCACGGCAAGACTGCGACTAAGGGCCACAAGGGGCAAAAAGCCCGTAGTGGCGGGAGCATCAAGGCTGGCTTTGAAGGCGGACAAATGCCGATGCAGCGTCGCCTTCCCAAGCGTGGTTTCACGCCGTTTGTGCGCAAGGAGTACGCCGTTGTCAATATTGGCCAGCTCGACGTTTTTGAGAGCGGCAGTACAATAGACGCAGATGCGCTTATTAATGCTGGTGTGATCAGTGGCCTTAAGGATGGAATTAAGGTTCTTGCGGATGGTGACCTGACGAAGGCTCTGACCATCAAGGCTCATAAGTTCAGTGTGAAAGCTAAAGAAAAAATTGAGGCAGTGGGCGGTAAAGCCGAGGAGATTGCGCTTTGATTGAGGCGTTTCAGAATATCTTCAGGATTCCGGAGCTTAAAAAGAGGGTACTTTTTTCTCTAGGGATGCTCGCAGTTTACCGGATCGGCTGTCACATCCCAACCCCTGGAATAGACAGCACTGCACTTGCACATTTTTTCGCTCAAGCCCGTGGTACACTCCTCGGGCTTTTCGACATGTTTTCCGGTGGTGCACTGGAGAAGCTTACGGTATTTGCTCTTGGCATTATGCCATACATATCGTCATCAATTATTTTTCAACTGCTGACCGTAGTTGTTCCTGCCATTGAAAAGCTTTCTAAAGAGGGTGAATCTGGTCGTAAGAAAATTGTTCAGTATACACGATACGGAACCATCGTGCTGAGTGTTGTCCAGGCGCTTGGGATCAGTATTGGGCTCGAGAGCATGCGAGGCCCGGCAGGTGAGCTCGTTGTGCCCAGCCCAGGATGGGGCTTTCGAATTATGACCGTCATCACTTTGACGGCCGGGACCGCTTTTATCATGTGGCTCGGTGAGCAGATGTCTGAGAAAGGGATTGGGAACGGTATTTCCCTTATCATTTTTGCTGGTATTGTTGCTAGGATTCCGGTGGCACTCGGTAATTCGCTGCGTCTTCTCAAGGCGGGGCAGCTTTCTCTTTTTGTCATTCTGTTTATTCTCATTGTAATGTTTCTCGTCATCGCCGCAATTGTCTACGTCGAGCGTGGCCAGCGCCGTTTACCGATACACTATGCAAAACGAGTCGTGGGTCTTAAGACTTACGGAGGTCAGACGTCTCACCTACCTCTCAAGGTGAACATGGCAGGTGTTATTCCGCCGATTTTTGCCTCCTCGATTATTATGTTTCCGGCCACCGTGGCAAATTTCATTAATATCCCATGGGTTCAAAAGTCCGCAAAAAGTCTCACTCCAGGGAACTGGGCCTACGATTTATTTTATGTTGCTTTTATTGTTTTCTTCTGTTATTTCTACACGGCTGTTTCTTTTAATCCGGTTGATGTCGCCGAAAATGTCAAGAAGCATGGCGGATATATACCGGGCATACGGCCAGGCAAGGAAACATCCGAATATCTTGATCGGGTGCTAACAAAGCTGACGTTTGCAGGCGCGATCTATATATCTGCGGTTTGTGTGCTTCCGTCGATTCTGATCGGGAAGTTTAATCTTCCCTTTTACTTTGGAGGAACCGCACTTCTCATTGCTGTTGGTGTTGGTATGGATACTGCCGCCCAGATAGAGTCCCATCTGATAACCCGTAGCTATGAAGGGTTTATGAAGGGAGTTAGGGTCAGGGGGAGAAAGTAATGTTTGGTGGGGAGGAGCTATGAATCTTGTTTTCCTTGGTCCTCCTGGGGCTGGAAAGGGGACGCAGGCAAATCTGGTTACCAAGCAGTGCGGAATCCCGCAAATCTCAACCGGTGATATTCTCCGTTCCGCTGTGGCAAATCAGACACCGATGGGTGTTAAGGCCAAGCGTTATATGGATGACGGTTTGCTTGTGCCTGATGATGTTGTTGTTGGTATAGTCGAGGAGCGATTGAGCTCTGATGATTGCGTGGTTGGCTTTATTCTCGACGGTTTTCCGCGGACTGTGGCTCAAGCTGATGCTTTGAAGGTTATGTTGCAGGGTGCTGGTCGTTCAATCGAGCATGTCATATCGTTCGAAGTTGATCACTCGGTACTCCTCGGTCGGCTCACCGGAAGGCGTATGTGTAGATCGTGTGGGCGAGGTTTTCATGTGGTTTTTGACCCTCCCGCAGAGACCGGTGTGTGTGATGGGTGTGGTGGGGAGCTTTATCAGAGAGAAGACGACAGGGAAGAAACTATACGTCGTCGACTTGAGGTGTATGATGAGCAGACCGCGCCTTTGAAGTCTTATTATGAGGCGGCTTCGTTGCTTAGAAAAATAGATGCGCTTGGTACTATTGAGTCTGTACAGCTGGCCATACAAAACATCATAGCGAGTAGGTAGGGTGATTGTTCTCAAGTCGCCCCAAGAAATAGAAAAAATGCGTTCCGCTGGCAAAATTGTGGCGGAGATTCTTGAACTTTTGAAGGCTGAGGTTCGCCCAGGCGTCACGACTCTGGATCTTAATGGGTTGGCTGAGTCTGAGGCGCGGAAGCGCAAGGCAGTGGCCGCATTCAAGGGGTACAGTGGTTTCCCTTATGCACTGTGTTGTTCGCTAAATGATCAGGTTGTTCACGGTATGCCGAGCAATCGAGAGTTAGTCGAGGGGGACATTGTCAGCCTCGATTTCGGTGTTGTTTATGGTGGATATTACGGAGACGCTGCCATTACGTTGCCCGTGTCTGTTGTGAGCGCGCAGGCAAAACAGCTAATCAAGGTTACTGAAGAGTCTCTGTATTGTGCGATAGATGCTGCCACGCCATCAAACAGGCTCTCTGACATCTCTCATGCGGTCCAGAGTTATGTTGAGCCTCGAGGTTATTCAGTAGTCAGAGAGTTTGTGGGGCACGGAATCGGTAAGAGGCTTCATGAGAGTCCCCAGATCCCGAATTTTGGAGAGCCAGGGCGTGGAGTCAGGCTAAAGCCTGGCATGGTGCTCGCGATCGAGCCGATGATTAATGAAAAAGGTCATCACGTGAAGGTTCTTGGTGATGGCTGGACAGCTGTCACCTGTGACGGTGGTTTGTCCGCTCATTTCGAGCATACTGTCGCGATAACGGAGCATGGACCAGAAATACTCAGTAAACTGTAGTCGCATATGTGGCACTGAAAGGAATAATAATGAAAGTAAGGGCATCTGTTAAGAAGATCTGTGACAAGTGCAAGATTATTAAACGCAAGGGAATAGTTCGCGTGATTTGCGAGACTCCCAAGCATACCCAAAGACAAGGTTAAGAGACTACAGAGGAGGACCGCGCATTGGCACGCATTGCAGGCATTGACCTACCGAGGAACAAGCGTATAGAGATCGCGCTCACTTATATCTACGGGATCGGCCGTACGATGGCGCAGCGAATTCTGACTGAAGCAGGCGTCAGTTCGGAAACAAGAACTGACAACCTGACAGAGGCTGAAATCGCCAAGATCAGGGAATACATTGACAAGAACGTCAAGGTCGAGGGTGACCTGCGACGCGACATTTCCATGAACATTAAGCGTCTCATGGACCTCGGGTGCTATCGTGGCCTCCGTCACCGGAAGGGGCTTCCCGTGCGTGGCCAGAGAACCAAGACAAACGCACGTACGCGCAAAGGCCCTGCCAGAACGGTTGCGGGTAAGAAGAAATAGACCATAGGAGTCTGGAGGAATAATGGCTAGCCCAGCAAAGAAAGTCGTAAAGAAAAAGAAAGAAAAGAAAAACATCCCCAACGGTGTGGCTCATATCCAGGCCACGTTCAATAATACTATCATCACCATAACTGATCCGGTTGGCAATGTGGTGGCTTGGTGTTCTGCCGGCGGCAAGGGTTTCAAGGGGTCTCGTAAGAGTACTCCGTTTGCGGCACAGGTTGCTGCGGAGGATTGTGCACGGAAGGCACAGGACCATGGCATGCGCAGCGTTGAAGTTTATGTGAAAGGACCGGGTTCCGGTCGTGAGTCAGCTCTTCGTGCTCTTCAGGCTGCCGGTTTTCATGTGAACTTTATTCGCGACGTGACGCCTATTCCCCACAACGGCTGCCGTCCCCCGAAGCGCAGAAGAGTCTAATATACAGCACGTCGAGTACGTTTCAGTAAAGGAGGTCAGCGTTGGCTAGATATACAGGTCCTTCCTGCAGGCTCTGCAGAAGGGAGAACATTGAGCTGTTTTTGAAGGGTGAGCGTTGCTACACTGACAAATGTGCCATTAAGCGTCGGAATTATCCTCCCGGGCAGCACGGTCAAGGGAGGCCGAAAGTTTCTAACTATGGTATCCAGCTCCGTGAAAAGCAGAAAGTTCGTCGGATTTACGGTGTTCTTGAGAAGCAGTTCCGCGGCTACTTCGAAGAGGCTGACCGCATGAGAGGCGTGACAGGCGAGAATCTGCTCTCTCTTCTTGAGCGGCGACTCGATAACGTTGTGTACCGGCTCGGCTTTGCATCTTCCCGTACAGAGGCCCGGATATTGGTCCGCCATAATCATTTTACGCTGAATGGCAGAAAGGCCAATATCCCCTCGATCCAGCTCAAGGCTGGTGACGTGGTTGAGCTTAAGGAGAAGAGCCGTAAGATTGCCTGCATCAGTGAATCCCTTGATGCGGTCGTTCGTCGGGGAATTCCCCAGTGGCTCGAGCTTGACAAAGATAGCTTTAAAGGTGTCGTGAAACTGCTCCCCGCTCGCGAGGACATTGCGATGCCGATTCAGGAACAGCTTATTGTCGAGCTTTACTCCAAGTAAAAAGCGAACAGACCCGTAACAGGGAGGATATGCATGTACAGAAACTGGCGCGACCTGATTAGCCCCAAGAAGCTTCAGGTTGAGAGCGAATCGCTTACTAATACATACGGAAAATTTTTTGCAGAACCCTTTGAGCGCGGCTTCGGCACAACGCTCGGAAACTCTCTGAGAAGGGTGCTCCTTTCCTCTCTTCAAGGGGCAGCGATTACCTCAGTAAAAATCAAGGGAGTACTCCACGAGTTTTCATCCATCCCTGGTGTGACCGAGGATGTTACGAATATCATTCTTAATCTGAAGGGTGTTAGCCTCAAGATGCACGGCAGCGAGCCCCGGATTGTCAGGATCATTCATAAGGGCGACGGCATTGTTAAGGCTGGGGACATCGTCTCTGATGCCAATGTTGAGATTCTTAATCCCGATCACCATATCGCTACCTGTTCCAAGGATGCTAATTTGGAAATGGAGATGGTCGTAAGATTGGGTAAAGGTTATGTACCGGCGGATCGGAACCGGGACGAAAAGGCTCCGGTTGGAACAATACCGATTGATGCCATCTTCTCGCCCATCAAGAAGGTCAATTTCACGGTATCAAACGCACGTGTCGGGCAAATGACGGACTACGATAAGCTCAATCTTGAAGTTTGGACCAACGGAAGTATTGTCCCTGAAGATGCCGTTGCGTTTTCTGCGAAGATCATGAAGGAGCAACTGAGCATTTTCATTAATTTTGATGAAGAAGCAGAGCCAGCCGATGAAGCTGAAACTGAAGAAGAGCGAGAGAAGATAAACGAAAATCTCTATCGCTCGGTGGATGAACTTGAGTTGTCTGTGCGGTCGGCCAATTGTCTCAAGAATGCAGGCATCAAGATGATCGGTGAGCTTGTGTCGCGGTCTGAGGCAGAGATGCTTAAAACTCAGAATTTCGGGCGTAAATCTCTGAATGAGATTAAGGATATTCTCCAAGATATGGGTCTGACTCTCGGGATGAAGCTGGATGGTTTCCCCGATCCGGAAGTCATGCGCAGAATTCGCGGTGAGCGGAAGGACGAAGAGTAATCGCAAGGTTTCCTGAAGAAAGGATTATAGGTCATGCGTCACAATAAAGCAGGAAGAAGACTGGGAAGGACAACGAGCCACAGGATTGCCATGTTTCGCAACATGGTGACCTCGTTTCTCGACCATGAGCGGATTACCACTACCGATGCGAAAGCCAAGGAACTCCGTTCTATTGCTGAAAAAATGATCACGTTGGGGAAGCGGGGCGATCTGCACGCCCAGCGTCAGGCCGCTTCGTATATCCGGGACAAAAAGGTTGTCACAAAGCTTTTCTCGACCATTGCACCGCGCTATATGGAGCGTGATGGTGGTTATACCCGCATAATTAAGCTTGGAATACGTCCGGGCGATAATGCGTCGCTTTCGGTCATTGAGCTGGTTGAGGAGCAGGTGAACAAGAAGGAAAAAAAGGCAAAGCCGACTAAGATTGCGGCAACGGCAGCAGTTGCAATGCCCGCCGCCGCAAGTCCGGCTGGCGCAGTTGAAGAGAGCGCTCCTCAGTCTACTGTTGCGGATGCCGCCGAAGCGTGTGAAGGCAAAGCAGACTAACGTTTTGAGCGCAAACCCCATCTAATCGAGAAAGGCAAGGGAAACCTTGCCTTTTTTTATTCGACAGATTGGCTCCCTGGTTTAACTGGCGTTGACCTCAGTAACCCCAAGTCTCCGGCATATCTCGACGACCATGACCCTCTGCGGAAAATCTCTGGATGTGATGAGACGTAAAAAGGCGCGGAGATTGCTCTCCGCGCCTTTTTACAATGTGTGAGTAGCGGGGGAGACTATCCCAAGGCCGCCTTCAGGTCGGCTTCCGGCGTGGTGATGGGGCCCAGGTTGAAGTTCTCGACCAGGAAGTTGAGGACGTTCGGGGTGACGAAGGCCGGGAGACTTGGGCCGATCTTGATGTTCTTGATCCCCAGGTGGAGGAGAGACAGGAGGATGACCACCGCCTTCTGCTCGTACCAGGAGAGGATCATGGAGAGGGGCAGATCGTTCACGCCGCACTTGAAGGCGTCGGCCAGGGCCAGGGCGATCTGGAGGGCCGAGTAGGCGTCGTTGCACTGGCCGATGTCCAGGAGCCGCGGGATGCCGCCGATGTCGCCGAACTCCAGCTTGTTGAAGCGGTACTTGCCGCAGGCGAGGGTCAGGATCACGCAGTCCTGGGGTACCTGCTCGGCCAGTTCGGTGTAGTAGTTGCGGCCAGGCTTGGCGCCGTCGCAGCCGCCGATGAGGAAGAAGTGCTTGATGGCGCCGGCCTTCACCCCTTCGATCACCTTGTCGGCCACGCCGAGGACGGCGTTGTGGCCGAAGCCGGTGAGGATCTCCTTCTCCGGCGCGTCGGCCAGTTCTGGGCACTCAAGGGCCTTGTTGATGACTTCGCTGAAGTCCCAGCCGGGGATATGCTTCACGCCGGGCCACCCCACCTGGCCCCAGGAGAAGAGCCGGTCCTTGTAGGAGTCGGCTGGACGCTGGATGCAGTTGGTGTTGAAGATAATGGCGCCGGGGAAGAGGGGGAATTCCTTCGCCTGGTCCTGCCATGCGCCGCCGAAGTTGCCGTAGAGGTGAGCGTACTTCTGCTTGAGGCCGGGGTAGCCGTGGGCCGGGAGCATCTCGCCGTGGGTGTAGATGTCGATTCCCTTGCCGGCGGTCTGCTTCAGAAGCTCCTCCAGCATGCGGAGGTCGTGGCCCGAGACGAGGATCCCCTTCCCCTTGCGGGTGCCGGTCGGAACCTTGGTGGGGACCGGGTGGCCGTAGTGGTCCACATGCCCTTCGTTCAGCATCCCCATGACCTTGATGTTGAGCTTGCCGCACTCCATGGAGAGCCCAACGAAGTCCATGAGCCCCTTGGCCGGGTCGGCGGTGGCGGCCATGGCCCGGTGGAAGAAGGCGAAGACCTCCTCGTCCTTCTTGCCGAGGATGTAGGCGTGGTCGGCGTAGGCGGCCATACCCTTGAGGCCGTAGATGAGGATCTCGATGGCGGAGCGGACGTCGGCGTCGGTGTGGTGGGTGTTGATGCCGTGCTCCTCGCCCTGCTTCACGAGCCCGGCGAGATCGCCGGCGATGACCCAGGCAGCGGGGCCGGCAGTGATCTGCGGGGCGCTGGAGCCGTTCTTCTCCCGGTAGGCGGTCTCGTAGACGGCCTTGATCTTCTCCTTGCTGTCGTAGCAGGTGCGGAGCTTGCCGGCAAGCTGGACCGGGTCGAAGTCCACGTTGGTGACGGTGGTGAAGAGCCCTTCGATCATGAAGAGGTCGATGGCCTCGTCCTTCTTGCCCAGCTCCCGGGCCTTGTCGGCATAGATGCCGAGCCCCTTGAGGCCGAAGAGCATGAGGTCTTGCAGCGCGGCCACCTCGGGGTTCTTGCCGCATACTCCGATGATGTCGCAGCCGACGCCCTTGGCGGCCTGTTCGCACTGGTTACAGAACATTCCCATTGTTGTTTCCTCCTTTGAGTGGTTGTTGATAGGGATTGTGGTGAGAAAGCATTTTCAACTTTACATGCTCACGGCCCATTTGCAATCGTTCGTGTGATCCAGTGATACCTCACCTGCCGCCCGTTATCTTTGACCTTGGTCAAGATTTCGGAGATTAGCCGCAACGAGGACCTGCCACTTCTGCGTTGACATTTTCCCGACCAACCCACTAAAGTAGATGACATGACGTCGTCATTCATCCGGATAGTCTCCCTGGCGGTGCTGCTCATTGCCCTCGGCATCTTCAGCGGAGGGGTTGTGCTCGCGTCCTCGGCGGGAGAGCATGTGGCGGTGGATTCCTGTTGCGGCGGTGCCGGCGAAGGCGACCTTCCGTCCGGCGAGGACGACTCCTCCCCCTGTTCATCCCCCGACTGCCACTGCCTGACCTGTCTGGAACTTGCCGTCGCGGCCGTCATTGATCTTGGCTCCCGCCGCGCGGGAATCACCTCTTTTCTGCCGGTGGCCACGTCCCGGCCTGCCACTCCTTTCATCACCCCCATAGATCAACCCCCCGAACAGTCCTGATTCATTCCTCCTTCGGCTTCACCGCTTCCGTTCGATGTCCGTGGGCATCCGCGCGGCCTTTTCCCGTCCGCGGACCGGTGCCGCGCGCCCGTACCATTTCATTCGTTCAAGGAGAACAGCACCATGATCACGAAGACCTCTCGCCATGCCCTCATCGCACTCGCCCTGGCGGCGGGCGCCGCCTTTCCCCTTGCCGGCTGCGACAACGCCAAGGCGTTCAACGTGAACGACGTTGCCTCGGACCCGGCCGCCTACACCGGCAGCATCACCCTCACCGGCATCATGGGAGGGACCTCCCAGATGGACCCCAAGGTCTTCGGCATCATGGACCTGAAGGAGCTCCAGTGCACCACCCCCGGCTGCAACAAGGTCTTCATCCCGATCCGGGCCAATGGCCAGGTGCCGGCCCTGGGGGATGAGGTGCAGGTGACCGGCAGCTTCCGCCAGGAGCCCGGGGGCTACATCTTCGTGGCCGAGAAGGTGAAGGTGGTGAAGAACCACAAGCTGGGAGGGTGACATGACCATCGGAAAACTGGTGTTCAGAAACATCACCCGCCGGCGGGGGAGGCTCGTCTTCACCCTGTTGGGGATCACCATCGGCATCGCGTCATTCGTGACGTTTCTCGCCCTGGGGGGAAGCCTCAAGGACGAGATCCGGCGCGAAGCCTCGGCCCTGGGGGCCAACCTGGTGGTGACCCCCAAGGGATCGTGCGCCTACGAGCAGGTGTCGGTCCTGACCGGCGACCAGCTCCCCGCCACCATCACCATGGAGGAGGTGGGACGGATCAAGGCAATCGGCGGCCTCACGGCGGTGCCGGTGGTGACGGAGAAGACCGCCATCAGGAACCGGCCCGTGCCGGTGGCCGGGGTCCCCGCCGCCGACATGAAGTCCTTCAAGGGGTGGGAGGTGGGTTCCGGCGCCTACTTCGCCGACGACGAGCGGGCCATCGTGGCCGGGGCCACGGCGGCGGAGCTGTTCAAGCTGGCGCCGGGGAGCGTCGTCACGGTGCGGGGCCAGCAACTGCCGGTCAAGGGGATCCTCAAGGAGACCGGGAGCAAGGACGACTCCACCCTCTTCATTCCCCTCTCCCTGGCCCAGGAGCTCTTCAAAACCGGCGAAAAGGTTTCCTTCGTGGCGGTCCGGGTGGCCGACGTCTCCCGCACCGACGAGTATGTGGAGAAGATCAAGGGTGCGGCCAACGCCGGGGTGGTCACCGACCGGCAGATGCTGAAGTCGGTCCTGGGGATCGTCGGCACGGTGAACGTGACGCTCCAGCTCATCGCCGCGGTGGCGGTCCTGGCGGCGGCCTTCGGCATCGTCAACACGATGCTCACCGCCGCCTACGAGCGGCGCCGGGAGATCGGCATCATGCAGGCCATCGGCGCCCGGCAGCGGGACATCTTCGCGGTCTTTCTCCTGGAGTCGGGATGCTACGGTTTCATGGGCGGGATCCTCGGGGTGATCGGCGGGCTGCTGGTCTCCACCTTCGCTGCCCCCCTCGTGAGCCAGAACGCCTTCACCTCCTTCGTGAAGGGGAGCGGCTCCCTCACCCTTGATCCGAAGCTCATCCTCGGCTCGATTCTCTTCTCCGTGGCGGTGGCGCTGGCGGCGGGGCTCTATCCCGCCTGGCGCGCCGCGCGGCTTACCCCCGTGGAGGCTATCAACCATGAGTGACACCATCATAACCACCGACAGCCTGATCAAGACCTACGGCACCGGCGCGGCCGAAACCTATGCCCTGCGGGGGGCTACCCTGGCGATCCCCCGGGGGGCCTTCTGCGCCATCGTCGGCCCCTCGGGGCACGGCAAGAGCACTCTCATGCACCTGATCGGCGGCCTCGACCACCCCTCCTCCGGGAGCGTCCAGGTCGACGGAGTCGAGTTGAGCGGCCTCTCCAACGGGAAGCTCGCCCGGCTTCGGGCCGAAAAGATCGGCTTCGTCTTCCAGTTCTTCAACCTCCTGGGGAACCTCACCGCCCAGGAGAACGTGGCGGCGGCCATGATGTTCGCC
>CAJPFF010000024.1 GCA_905339345.1 Geobacteraceae bacterium
CGGGCCGTGGGCTTCGAGCCGCCTCGGCCCCCATCTCTCGAAGGGATTGAAGAGCTCCCAAGCCGATGCGAGGTGCTCGACGCGGACCGGGATGCCATCAAAGCATTCATTGATGAAAGGGCCCTGTGAGGGCCTTTTCCATTATTGACTGACCATCATGATCATTGACTGGAACCATATCGACACCGTTCTCCTCGACATGGACGGCACCCTTCTGGACCGCCATTTTGACGATCACTTCTGGCTCGAGCACGTACCGAAACGCTACGCGGTCAAGAACGGCATCCCCCTCGACACGGCCAAGAAGTCCCTCTGCGCCCTCTTCCGCTCCCAGGAACGGACCCTCAACTGGACCGATCTCGATTACTGGTCCGATCGTCTCGGGCTCGACATCCCTCTTCTGAAGCTTGAAGTGGAACACCTCATCGCCGTCCATCCCGGCGTGGTGGAGTTCCTTCTTTTTCTCCGGCAGCATGGCAAGCAAATCTGGCTCGTCACCAACGCCCACGGCAAGACCCTCGACCTCAAGATGCGCAAAACCCGCCTGGGTCCCTACTTCACCGGCATCGTCTCGGCCCACGACATCGGCCTCCCCAAGGAGGAGGTTGCCTTCTGGGGGAAGCTCCAGCAGACCGTGCCCTACGACCCGGCCCGGACCATGCTTGGCGAAGACAGCGAGACAAACCTCGGCACGGCCGAAACCTTCGGTATCCGCCACCTCATCTACGTGAGCCGGTTCAGTTCCACGGTTCATCCCCTTCCCTCTGAACGCTATGCGTCGATCCACTACTTCCACCAGCTCATGCCCCCGCAGGGTACCACCGCCGTGTGCCTCGAACCATGAAAAAAGGCGGCCGTTTCGGGCCGCCTTCCTTTATTCCATCGTAGTCACTTCCGCCTATTCCAGATTATCCTCAATCCGGATGAGCTGGCTTTTCTGGGTGATGATGTCGAAGGTGTCGATCTCGTCCAGAGCTTTCCTCACGTCGCGTTCAAAGGCCTCATGGGTCATGATCACGATGGGAACCTCTTCGCCGGCCATGCGGGCGCTCTGGACCATGGACTCGATGCTGATATTGTACCTGCCGAGGACCCCGGAGATCTTCGCCAGAACGCCGGGCCTGTCCACGGCGCTGAAGCGGATATAGTACTTGCTCTCGATTTCTCCCATGGGCTTGAGCGTCAGGGTGGCGACCGCCTCGTCGCGGTAGCCGAGGGGGGCGCAACGGCGGCCGATGCCGGCCATGATGTTGCGGGCAACGTCAATAATGTCGCCCACCACGGCACTGGCAGTCGGGTCCATGCCGGCGCCGCGGCCGTAGAACATGACCGGGCCGATGAAGTCACCGGTGAAGCGAATGGCGTTGAAGACCCCGTCCACGTCGGCCAGGGGATTGTTGACCGGGATCATGGTGGGATGAACCCGGGCTTCAACCCGGTCGCCGTCGCGCTTGCCGATGGCCAGAAGCTTGATCTTGTACCCGAAGTCCCGGGCAAACTTGATGTCCACCGACGACAGGGAACTGATCCCCTCGGTGTGGATGTCGCCGAAGGTGACGCGGGTACCGAAGCAGAGGGAAACGAGGAGGGCCAGCTTGTGGGCCGTGTCCACCCCTTCGATGTCGAAAGTGGGATCTGCCTCGGCGTAGCCAAGCTCCTGGGCGTTCCTGAGCACTTCGGCGAAGTCGGCCCCCTCCTTGGTCATTCGGGTAAGTATGTAATTGCAAGTGCCGTTCAATATCCCGAAAATAGTAGAGAAGTTGTTGGCGGCCATATTACCCCGGATGGCGGAAATCACCGGGATGCCCCCTCCAACCGCTGCTTCGAAGAGCACCTCGACCCCCTTGCGGGCCGCGGCCGGGTAAATCTCGTCGCCGTGAAGCGCCAGAAGCGCCTTGTTGGCGGTAACCACATGCTTGCCGTTTTCGATGGCCTTGAGTACGAAGCGCTTGGCAGGTTCGTATCCGCCGATCAGCTCGATCACCACGCTGATCTCCGGATCGGTGAGCACTTCGTCGGCGTTGGTGGTGAGAATGCCTGCGGGAAGGGTGATGCCCCGGTCGGTGGTTATATCCAGATCGGCGATCTTTTTCAGGGTAATCCGGGCACCCACCTTGGCGGCAATCAGATCGGCATTATTCATGAGCAGCTTGGCGACTCCGGTGCCGATGGTCCCCAGGCCGAGAAGGCCTACCTTGATCTCGTTCATACGTCCTCGCTCAGTGTGGAAATGAATCGACGCAATGGATAGGATGCCCTACCCCTTGTCGGGAAGGGCCGAGGCGACTTCGTCAAGGATGCCGTTGATGAAAGCCGGCGACTCCTCGGTGCCAAATTTCTTCGCCACCTCGATTGCCTCGTTGATGGTGACGTTCTTGGGGATGTCGTCCCGATAGAGGAGCTCGAAAACTGCTAGCCGGAGAATGTTCAGGTCCACCTTGGCCATGCGGGAGATGGTCCAGTTCTTCGACTTCTCGGAAATCTTTGAGTCGATTGCCTCACGGTGCTCCAGAACTCCTCGAACCAGCTCGTCGGAAAAGGCGCGCCCCGCAGCGGTCCCCGGTTCGGCCTCGTCAAAGACCATCTCCATGATGGATGATGCCTCGCCGATGGCGTAATCGCGGGAATAGAGAAGCTGGAGGGCGATCTCTCTCCCCAGGCGTCGGGCTCCCACTAGCGGAACTCCCGGAAGAGGCGGGCAGTTTCTATGGCTGTCATGGCGGCGTCGAAACCTTTGTTGCCGGCTTTGGTGCCCGCCCGCTCCACAGCCTGCTCGATGGTGTCGGTGGTGAGCACGCCGAAGGCGACCGGTACGCCGGTTTCCAGCGACACGTGGGCAACTCCCTTGGAAACCTCGGATGCCACGAAATCGAAGTGGGGGGTTGCCCCCCGGATCACGGCGCCAAGACAGATAATGGCGTCATAGCTCCCTGACTGGGCCATTTTCTTGGTGGTGAGCGGAATCTCGAATGCCCCGGGCACCCGTGCCACGTCGATGGCCGCCTCGTCTGCCCCATGGCGGACCAGGGCGTCGATGGCCCCCTCCAGGAGGCGCTCGGCAATAAAGCTGTTGAAACGGCTCACGATGATACCGAACTTGATCCCCGTGGCATCCAGTTTTCCTTCAATGAATCGCGGCATGATGAATTCCTCCCCAAAAAGGGCAACGGGCGAGAATGAACGGGTTCACCACACGTAACTGCCGTGTGCCCGTGGTTCTACACTCCGTGCCTCAGATATTTTCCAGCAGGTGTCCCAGTTTTTCGCGCTTAGTCTTCAGGTAGCCGAGGTTGGAATCAGTGGCGGGAATCTCGATGGATACCCGATCGACGATATTGATCCCATATCCCTGGAGGCCGATCAGCTTTCGGGGATTGTTGGTCATGAGGCGCATGTTCTTGACTCCGAGGTCCACAAGGATCTGGGCCCCGATGCCATAGTCGCGCATATCGGGCTTGAAACCGAGCTCCAGGTTCGCCTCTACGGTATCCTTCCCCTGGTCCTGGAGGGCGTAAGCCTTGAGCTTATTGAAAAGGCCGATCCCCCGCCCCTCCTGGCGCATATACAGGATAACCCCTCGCCCTTCGGCCTCGATCATCTCCATGGCCCGGTGGAGTTGCCCGCCACAGTCGCAACGCAGGCTCCCGAAGACGTCACCGGTCATGCATTCCGAGTGGACCCGCACGAGCACCGGTTCCTCCCCTCTTATATCTCCCTTTACCAGTGCAAGGTGTTCCAGCTTGTCCACATCGTTTTCAAAGGCGATGGCGCGGAAATCACCGAACTCCGTGGGAAGCAGAACGTCGGCGGCCCGGCGGACCAGGGACTCGTGCTTGAGCCGGTAGGCGACCAGATCGGCGATGGTGCAGATCTTGATCCCGTGCTCCTTGGCAAATTTCTTCAGTTGCGGCATCCGGGACATGGTGCCGTCGTCGTTCATGATTTCGCAGATGACACCGGAAGGCCTGAGCCCCGCCAGCCGCGCCAGATCAACGGACCCTTCGGTCTGTCCGGCGCGAACGAGCACGCCGCCATTGCGGGCCCGCAGCGGGAAAATGTGGCCGGGGCGGGCAAGGTCTTCGGGCTTCGTGGTATCGGCCACGGCGGTGAGGATCGTATGGGCACGGTCGGCGGCGGAGATGCCGGTGGTAACACCCCGCTTTGCCTCTATGGAAACAGTGAAGGCGGTGCCGAAGGAAGAGGTGTTGTCGGAAACCATCAGGGGGAGTCGCAGATAATCGCACCGGTCGGAGGTCATGGTGAGGCAGATGAGACCGCGGCCGAACTTGGCCATGAAGTTTATCGCCTCGGGGGTGATCATCTCGGCTGCCATGGTGAGGTCACCTTCGTTCTCGCGGTCCTCGTCATCCACGAGAATGACCATTTTCCCCTGTTTGATGTCCTCTATGGCCTCTTCTATCTTTGCAACGGGCATTGTCGTTAACTCCGTTTCTATAATGTGACAAAAGTCGTATATCTCACAGAAAGCCGCTCTTTGCAAGCAGTTCAAGGGTAAGGCCACCCTCCTTCTGCCCGGCGGAACCGAAGGCAAGGAGGCGCTCGACATATTTGCCCAGAATGTCTGTTTCGATGTTGACCCGCCCCCCCGGCCTCATGCCGTTGAGGGTGGTCTTGGCGGCAGTGTGGGGGATGATGTTGACCGAGAAACCGTCATCGGAGACGGTATTGACCGTGAGGCTGATTCCGTCAATGGTGACCGAACCCTTGGCAACGAGATACCGGGCGAACTGGCCGGGAATGCGGAAGCCAAAGACGATGTTTCCTGAAGTCTCGCGCCGTTCAGAGACGTGGGCGATAAAATCCACGTGCCCGGTGACGATGTGCCCACCAAGCCGGTCGCCGAGACGCAGGGCCCGCTCCAGATTCACCGGGGCGCCGCTGCCCAGAGTACCAAGGGTGGTTCGCTCCAGGGTCTCGGGGGAGGCATCGAAGGTAAGTTCCCCTCCCCCCTTTGCCACAACCGTCAGGCAGGCACCGTTCACCGCCACAGAGTCGCCGAGAACAATGGACTCCAGAGGAAGACTGGTGACGACGGTGAGCCGCGCCGCAGCGCCCTCCCGCGCAAGATTTCTGACAGATCCCACGTCTTCTATGAGCCCGGTAAACATGATCCCTCCGGATAGGCCTCGATCATCACGTCATCGCCGAAGCGCCGAACACTTACCCTCTCAAACCTGTGGCACTCGTCCATCCGTGAGGCCGATGGGCCGGCGAAGAGTCCGAAACCATCAGCTCCGCCCAAAACCTTGGGGGCGTAGAAAAGAACGAATTTGTCGATGAGGCCCGCGCGAAGCGCCTCGCCGGCGAGTTCACTCCCCCCCTCGAGGAGGACCGACTGCACCCCCCGGGAGCCGAGTTGGGCAAGGAGATCGCGCAGGTCAACGCGCCCTTGGCGCTCGCGGCAACGGAGAATCTCGGCACCACGGGATTCCAGGCTTGTGATAAGCTTCACGTCTGACGATACGGTGGTGATGAGAGTTGCTGCCGTTGACTCCTGGTGAAGCATTTGGGCATCGGGTGGGGTTCTGAGGGAGCTGTCCACCACGACCCGGAGGGGATCCCTCCCCCGTGGCGTACGCGCCGTCAGCTGCGGATTATCGGCCATGACGGTGCCGACACCGACCATCACCGCATCAACCATTGACCGAAGTTTATGGACATAATGCCTCGATTTTTCGTTGGTTATCCAGCGGGAATCCCCCGTGGCGGTGGCGGTCTTGCCGTCCATGGTCATGGCAGACTTGAGAATCACAAAGGGGAGGCCGGTAGTCACGTGCTTCACAAAGGGCTCGTTGAGTCTTCGGCACTCCGCTTCCAGGATACCCGCGGCCACATCGATTCCGGCAGAGCGGAGCCGCTCGATGCCACGTCCGCAAACCTTGGGGTTCGGGTCCACCATGCCGACGAAGACCCTTCCCACGCCAGCCTTGACGAGGGCGTCGGCGCACGGGGGGGTCTTGCCGAAATGGGAGCAGGGTTCCAGTGTCACGTAGACATCGGCGCCACGGGCCAGATCGCCGGCCTGCCGCAGGGCGTGAACCTCGGCATGGGGGGTGCCGGCCCGGCGGTGCCATCCTTCACCGACGATGGCTCCTCCCCGCACGACCACACATCCGACCGTCGGGTTCGGCGACGTCTTGCCGACGCCCCGCCGCGCCAGGACGAGGGCGCGACGCATCATTTTTCCGTGTAAAAGATCCATGTTCTATTTCTTCAAGAGATCCTGCAACTCGACCATGAACTCGTTCACGTCCTTGAAGGAGCGATAGACAGAGGCAAAGCGCACATAGGCAACTTCGTCAATGTCATGGATCTCGGTCATGACCCATTCGCCGATGGTGGTGCTCGGCACTTCCTTTTCGCTCCACTCCTGGAGCCGTCCTTCGAGGCGGTCCACGAGCCGGTCAATGGTTTCGCGCGACACCTGGCGCTTCTCACATGCCTTCAGAATGCCACCGATAATCTTCATCCGGTCAAAGGGTTCCCGGCGGCCATCTTTTTTCAGGACCAAAGGAAGGGTTTCCTCTATCCGTTCGTGGGTAGTGAAGCGCTTGGCACACGATTCGCACTCCCGCCGCCGGCGGATGGCGGCGCCCCCCTTGTCGGGACGGGAGTCGACAACCTTGCTGTCTGGATGGGCGCAGAACGGACATTTCACGGAGTTTCGCCCTTCAAGTCGCTGAATTTTTCCACCACGATCCCCGATTCACCGATCATCTCCCGGGCCAGTTCGTCCGAGTACCCCTCTTCGTAGACGACCCGCCGGATGCCGGCGTTGATGAGCATCTTCGAACAGATAATGCACGGCATGGTGGTGCAGTAAAGAGTACCCCCGTCGATGTTGGTGCCGTGCTTGGCCGCCTGGATGATGGCGTTCTGCTCGGCGTGCAGGCCCCGGCAGAGCTCGTGACGCTCCCCCGATGGAATGCCGAGCTTCGCCCGCAGACATCCCACATCGAGACAATGGGCAACTCCCGAAGGAGCCCCGTTGTAGCCCGTGGCCAGAATATTCTTGTCCTTCACGATCACCGCACCAACTTGCCGACGCAGACAGGTGGAGCGCTTGGCAACCAGGTGGGTGATTTCCATGAAATATTCGTCCCAGGTAGGTCGGGTCATGGGGAGCTCCGTGGGGTAAAGTGGTGGGTCAGAATACCCGAGGAGTGCCGCAACGTCAAGGGATTAGCCGGCTTCGGCTAATCTTCGGGCGAGGTGCGCAGGCGCTTGGTCTGGGAGCGGCGTTTTTTCTCGTCGACCCGCTTCTCTTTCTGGCTGCGGGGAATAGAGGTTGCCACCCGCTTTTTCTCACGGCGGGCACGGCGTTCCAGGACCTGACGCAGGCGCTCCAGGGCAATCTCGCGATTGCGGGCCTGGGAGCGGTTTTCGCATGCCTGTACCACGATGCCGGTGGGGATGTGACGGATGCGGACGCCGCTTTCGGTGACGTTACGGTGCTGACCGCCGGGGCCCGAGCCGCGGTAAAACTCGAATTTCAGATCGGCTTCCTTGATCTCGATCATAGCGGTCCTCTCCGGACAGGTGAACAAGGATTGGATTCGTGGTTAACCAAGGTTGACAGGCAATGATACGAAAATCAATAATAACCATATAACCCTGCGGAGGCAAACAGATGGATGTTGAAAACATACTTACCCGGCATTTCGGCGGCGATACGGCGGCCTGTGCAATTGTGCTCGAGCATAGCCGTATGGTGGCGGACATGTCGCTGCGCATCGCCCGCGCCCTTGATGATCCGACCCTCGACCTCCTGTTCATCGAAGAGGCAGCGCTCCTGCACGACATCGGCGTCTGCCGTACCGACTCGCCAGGCATCGGCTGTTCCGGCGACGCACCCTACATCCTCCACGGCATCATCGGCCGTGAGATACTTGAAGCTGAGGGGCTGCCCCGGCACGCGCTGGTCTGCGAACGTCATATCGGCGTCGGTCTCACCATTGACGATATCGTCCGCCAAGGGCTTCCCCTTCCCCTGCGGGATATGGTGCCCGTCACGCGGGAGGAAAGGATCGTCTGCTACGCCGATCTCTTCTTCTCCAAGAAGGGGAATTCACTTCGTCATGAAAAAGCCCCCCACGAAATCCGCAGGGGTCTCAGCAGGCATGGGGAGCATCGCGTAGAGATCTTCGACAGATGGCTGGTGGAATTCGGCCTGTAGTACGTAGCCATATACTTACCTAAACACTTCATCCTTCTTTAGCGAATAGTGATCCCCGTGGTATAGTGTAGTAAGTCCGCGAAAGGAGGATCACGTATGCCAGTGCCTTCGGCCCTCAAGAGGATAACCGAAACGATCTGGGAGCTTCCCGCCTCTTACAAGCCAGGGATGCTCGTTCCCGCCCGGATCTTCGCCTCGGAGAAATTGATCAATGCCATGGACGCGGGGGTCTTCGACCAGGTGTCGAACGTGGCCTGCCTTCCCGGCATCCAGAAATACGCCTTCTGCATGCCCGACGGCCATTGGGGGTACGGTTTCCCCATCGGCGGCCTGGCAGCCATGGACCCGGAGACCGGCGTCATCTCCCCCGGCGGAATCGGCTTCGACATCAACTGTGGCATGCGGCTCGTCCTTACCAACCTTACCGAAGAAGAAGTCAAACCGCGCCTCAAGGAGCTGGTGGACTCCCTGTTCTACCAGGTGCCTGCGGGGGTCGGGAGCCACGGTTTCGTGCGGCTTTCCCATGACGAGTTCTGCAATGTGGCCGAACAGGGGTCACGCTGGTGCATCAAGAGAGGGTTCGCCTGGCCCGAAGACCTGGAGATGACTGAAGAGGGGGGGTGCTTCGCCGGAGCCGACGCCGCCACCATCAGCCAGAAAGCCATCGACCGTGGCTACAACCAGATCGGCACCCTCGGCTCGGGAAACCACTATCTGGAAATTCAGGTAGCACGGCCCGAGAACATCTATAATGAAGAACTTGCCCGCGCCTTCGGCATAACTATCCCGAACCAGGTGGTGGTCATGTTCCACTGCGGCAGCCGGGGATTCGGCCACCAGGTGGCCACCGACTACCTGCAGCTCTTCCTCTCGGTCATGGAACGGAAGTACGGCATCTCCGTCAACGACCGGGAACTGGCCTGCGCGCCGTTCCGATCCCGCGAAGGGCAGGACTACTTCGCCGCCATGAAGTGCGCCGTGAACATGGCCTTCGCCAACCGACAGGTGATCCTCCATCGCATCCGCGAGGTCTTCTCTGACATCTTCGGCCGCTCCCCCAACGACTTGGGAATGGAGATGGTCTACGACGTGGCCCACAACACTGCAAAGCTGGAGACCCACACGGTTGACGGGCAGAGGCGGGAGCTCCTCGTCCACCGCAAGGGGGCGACACGGGCCTTCGGTCCCGGCATGGAGGGGCTGCCCGAGCGCTACCGGGAAACCGGTCAGCCGGTCATCATCGGCGGGAGCATGGAGACCGGCTCCTACCTCCTGGCGGGAGAGTCGGGAGGTAGTGAAACCTTCTTTACCACCGCCCACGGTAGCGGACGAACCATGAGCAGGCACCAGGCCAAGAAGATGGTGAAGGGACAGAAACTGCAGCGGGACATGGAGGAGCGGGGTATCTACGTGCGGACCGCCTCGTGGGGCGGGCTTGCCGAAGAGGCGGGTCGGGCCTACAAGGATATCGACGACGTGGCCGAGGCGACGGAGCGGGCCCACCTGAGCAGGCGGGTGGTGAGGCTGCTCCCCATCGGCAACGTCAAGGGATAGGATGCTGTCGGGCGATCAGGTGAGGAAGTCGACGATCAGCCCCTTGAGTTCCATGATCTTGTTGGTGATCGCCAGACGGTCTTTGTTTTCCGTCATGATGAGGCGCAGGAGGCTGTCCGCCTCCCGGTCGATCACCGTGACGATCTCGAAGCAACGGGGATTGATGGTTGTTCCTCCCACGCGCTCGAGGCGGTAGGCGTTGGAGGTCACCGTTTTGGCGAGGGTGGCAATGAGGTCGCGAAAGCTTCTGAAGTTGGCGATGGTCGGTTCGCGCTCGAGTTCCGTGCCGGCCCGGTCAATCTCATCCTTCAGGTCCAGAAGTTGCTGCTCATAAGTGTCAATCTCAGTCCGGCGCAATGACAGCGCCCGCACGAAGGGTGAGTTGCCTTCTCCGCCACCCGATCTTACGAGCGTTCCCTTCCCTGCCTTCTTCTCGACATCCCGTGACGAAATTTTGTCATTGATCCGCATGGGTCATTCCCCCTGTTCTTTGCCCTGCGGCAGGCGCTGCCAGGGGGAGTCGGGGATGGCGACACAGTTGCCGGACCAGGTGAATGAGGTGATGATCTCCTGGTCGTCAACGCCGAATACCCGCTCGCACTTGAGGTTGACCGGACCACTGTAGGTGTAGACTCCGCCCCGGTCTTCATGCCAGTGGTAGAATCTGTTTCCGGCCATATCAGCCGAAACGGATGACGGCGGACCGGCCTGCTCGATCAGTTGGTCGAGCCGGGCACCCTGCCAGGCGTTCAGTTGTTCGCGAACCGGTGAACACCCCGCCACAACCATGACGACGGGAAGAAGCAATCGGAGAAATTTCACGGGTCACCTTTCGGGAGTGATGTTACTGGGCTTCAAGCACAAAGCGGGCCAAAGACATTGTATGGAGCAGGGCGACTGGTGGGATGCGCTGTGTTGTCCCGCAACAGGGGGTGTTTTTTCACTCGCCCCCTGAAATCAATGGTGTATACTCATTTCAGTTTCCGTGACACAAACCGTAGGCAGGAGCTGTGCCTTGCAGTTTTGACTGAATCCATATACCGCGGGGGGGGAACGCATGGCGAAGAGAGTCTTCATCGGCGCAACGGGGCAGAACTGTGGCAAGACCACCATGAGCGTTTCACTCATGCATCTGGCACGGCAGAAGTACCGCAAAGTCGGCTTTATCAAGCCCATCGGCCCCAAGATCGAAGGATACAACGGCCTCTCCGTCGATATGGATGCAATCCTCATGGCGCGAACCTTCGGGCTTGAGGAGGATCTTCCCCTCATGAACCCGGTATCGCTCCACAAGAACTTCACCCGCGACTACCTGAGCGGGAAGATCGACTGCGGCTCCCTTAGGACAAAGATCCTCGAATCCTTCGAAATCCTCGATAAAAAGTACGACTTTCTCATCATCGAAGGGGCCGGACACGGCGGTGTCGGTTCGGTCATCGGCCTCAGCAATGCGTGCGTGGCTCATACCCTGAACGCTCCGGTCATCATCGTAACCGACAGCGGCATCGGCAGCTCCATCGACGCGGTTCACCTGAACCTGGCGCTCTACGAGAAAGAGGAAGCCGACGTCCGGATGGTGATTGTCAACAAGCTCCGGGCCGACAAACGGGAGTCGATCATCAGTTTCCTCGGCAGAGGCTTTCCGGGACGGTCCCTCAAGATCAGCGGAGGCTTCAACTACTCCCCTATCCTGGCGAACCCCACCCTTTCCCACATCGGCAAGCTTCTCACTCTTCCGGTCCACGGTGATCCCGACGGGCAAAGCCGCATCATCCACCACATCCACCTGGGGGCCGCCTCGGCCCAGCGGGTGGTGGACGCCCTGGAAGAGTCGACGCTCATCGTCATCACCAGCTCCCGCGACGAACTGATCGTCACCCTCTCCTCCCTCTACCACATCCCCGCCTACCGGGAGAAAATCGTGGGGCTCGTCATCGCAGGCCATGTGCCGGCTTCGGAGATCAGCCAGCAGATCCTCGACGACAGCAATATCCCCTACATCAGGGTTCACGATTCCACGGCCAGCGTCTTCACCACCCTCATGGAGGACGTGGCAAAAATTACCTCCGAGGACCAGGAAAAGCTCAACTGGATCAGGGCCAATGCGGAGAACGAGATCGACTTCGAGGCAATCGACGCGCTTCTCTGACGCGCCTTCCCTTAGAAACCATGCCCTACCGCTACCTGCCAGACATTGCCACCGCCGATGCCGCCTTCGAGGCCACCGGCGCCACCCGCGAGGAGATGTTCGTTGCGGCTGCCGACGCCCTGACGAATGTCATGGTGGAGGATCTCGCCACCGTCCATCCCCGTCAGGAGATTGAGATCATCCTCGAACACGAGGACCTTGACCTCCTCCTCTTCGCTTTCCTGCAGGAACTCATCTATTACAAGGATGCCCGGAGACTCCTTCTCCGGGCATCATCCCTCACCATTGCCGACACGGGGTCCGTCCTGAAGCTCCGGGCCACGGCCCGGGGCGAAGAGATCGACCCCGGCCGGCATTCCATGATCGTGGACGTGAAGGCCGTCACCCTCCACCGATTCGCCGTCGAACATCGGGACGGGACATGGCGGGCAACGGTCGTCCTCGACATCTGATTCAGCCCCGTCGCACCATCCGCTTGATTACTTTGTGAAGTTCCGAAACCAGGATCATCCCGAGCGCCAATCCCACCGTCAGGGCAAGGGCTTCTCCGGAGAGGGGCGTCGTGGAGAAAACCGGGTTGAGCACCGGCGTATAGACGACCATCAGCTGCAGAAGGAAGGTAATGACGATCGCCCCACAGAGGGGGCGGTTCGAGAGAAGGCCGATCCGGAAGAGCGACTGCCGGTCGGAGCGGACCGCCAGGGCCACCGCCATCCGGTTCAGGACGAGGAAGGTGAAGACCATGGTCTGCCAGGGAAGTCCCCGACGCAGGGCAAAGGCCTGGAACGCCAGGGCGACGGCGCCGATGAGGATGCCGAAACCGACCACGTAATACCCCCGGCCGCCGGAGAATATCCCCTCTTTTGGGTCCACCGGGGGGCGGTTCATGACGTCATGCTCGGCCCGTTCGGCCGCCAGGGCCAGTCCCGGCAGGGAGTCGGTCAAAAGGTTCAGCCAGAGGATCTGGATCGGCAGGAGCGGCAGCGGCAACCCGAAGAAGGGGGCAAGGGTTATGGCCACCAGGGTTCCGGCGTTGGAGGTGATGGAGTAGATGATGAACTTCAGGATGTTGGCGTAGATCCGGCGCCCTTCCCGCACCGCCTTGACGATGGTGGCGAAATTGTCGTCCAGGAGGATCATGGCAGACGCCTCCTTGGACACGTCGGTGCCGGTGATCCCCATGGCAATGCCGATGTCTGCCCGCTTGAGGGCCGGGGCGTCGTTAACGCCGTCGCCGGTCATGGCGACGAAATGCCCCCGGTCCTGGAGGGCCTTGACGATCTTCAGCTTCTGCTCAGGCGCCACCCGGGCGTAGACCCGGATATCCTCCACCCGCTGCTCGAATTCCTCCAGGGGGAGGTCGGCGAGTTCTCGACCGGTTATGACCGCGCTGTCGTCATCTTCGATGAGCGAAAGGCGCCGTGCGATGATCCGGGCCGTAAGGGGGTGATCGCCGGTGATCATGACCGGCGTGATGCCGGCACTCCTGCAGTTGGCCACCGCCTCAGCCGCCTCCTCCCGCGGCGGATCCATCATCCCCACCAGGCCGAGAAAAACGAGTTCCTCCTCCACGAGGTCGCTTTCCAGGCGCTGGGGAATTTCCTCCCAGCGCCGCATGGCCACGGCCAGGACCCGTAGCCCCTCCGCCGCCATCTCCTCGCTCAATCGGACGATTCCCTCACTGTCGGGGGGACTCTCTTTTTCCATCGCGAGCATTGCCGACGACCTGTCGACAATCGACTCCACTGCCCCCTTGGTGTAGGAGATAAACCCGTCCTCCTGCCGGTGGAAGGTGGTCATGAGCTTGCGTTCGGAGTCGAAGGGGAGTTCGGCCACGCGCGGGTGATCTCCCTCGAGCTCCTTGCGGTCGTACCCGCAGGAAAGGGCTGCGGCTGACAAGGCCGTTTCGGTGGGGTCGCCCATAAGGTTCCCCTCGCCGTCGAGCCGTGCGTCGCTGCAGAGGGCGAGGGCCATCATGAAGTGACGGCCCGCCTCGCCACCGCCGGCACCGCAGATATCCTCCAGCGGCAGTTCGCCGCCGTTGACCGCGACCTTCTCCACGGTCATCCGGTTAAGGGTTAGGGTTCCGGTCTTGTCCGAACAGATGTAGGTGACCGAGCCGAGGGTCTCCACCGCCGGAAGCCGCCGGATGAGGGCGTTCTGCCTGACCATCTTCCGGGCGCCTAGGGCGAGGGTGATGGTGACCACCGCGGGGAGCGCCTCGGGAATGGCGGCCACCGCAAGGGAAATGGCGGTGAGGAGCATGAGGAGCAGTGGCTCTCCCCGTAAAAAGCCGAGGGTGAAGATGATGGCGCAGACAATGAGGATCGCCACCGCAAGACGCTGGCCGAAGACCGCGAGCCGCTTCTGGAGCGGGGTCCTGGTCTCCTCCTCGTTCTGGAGCATGGTGGCGATGCGGCCCAGCTCCGTGCCCATTCCCGTCGTCACGGCAATCCCCGCGCCCCGCCCATAGGAGATCACGGTCCCCTTGTAGGCCATGTTCCGCCGGTCCCCCAGGGGGAGGTCCGGATCGGCGAAGGGCTCCGTCACTTTCTCCACCGGCAGCGACTCCCCCGTGAGGGCTGCTTCCACCGCCTTCAGTTGGGCTGCCTCCACCAACCGAAGGTCGGCCGGTACCACGTTTCCCGCCTCTAGCAGCACCAGATCCCCCGGCACGATCTCCCGGGCAGGGATGGCAACGGGGCTCCCGTCCCGCATCACGGTGGCGCTGTTCCCCGCCATTTCCCGCAGGGCCGCCATGGCCCGCTCGGCCCGAAACTCCTGGACGAAACCGATCACGGCATTGAGGATGACAATGGCAATGATCGGCATGGCGTCGCCCAGATCGCCGATCACCGCTGCCAGCACTGCCGCCCCCATGAGGATGAGAATCATGAAATCGGTGAACTGGGAAAGGAGCATGGCGACCGGGGTCCGGCGGGCCTGTTCCTGGAGCTCGTTGGGACCGTTCTCGACGAGTCGTTGCCGAGCCGCATCAGCTGAAAGCCCTTGCGGGGAGGTGCCAAGCTCTGCGATGGTTTCTTCGATGGTTTTCAGGTGCCATCCCATGAGCTACAGTTCCTCCACAGCGCGCCGTGCGATATCCACAATCTCGGCCGGCGTTTCTCCCCGGAAGTGAACCGGTCTGCCAAAAGTCACAGTAACTCTGCCCCGCTTCGGCCACCGGGCCCCCCGGGGTAAAACCGCCTCGAGCCCGCTGATCTTGACCGGCACCACCGGCACCCCCAGTTCGCGAATCATGATCCCAAGCCCCTGTTGGAACGGCAGTAGTGCGCCGTGCCGGGAGCGCTCCCCCTCGGGGAAGAGAAGGATGTTCATGCCGCGGTCGACCAGTGTGCCCATGAAACGGAGCGCCCCTCGAAATCCCCGGGTCTGGGGAAGCGGAAAGGCTGTGAAGGCCACGCTGGCGTACTCGTAGGTGAACCGCTTCCAGAGTCGCTGGGGGAGGTTCCTGAAATTGCGGAAGAAGAACTCCTCCCAGGCGGCGCTGGCCGTATTGTAGCGCCACGCCTCGGGGAGTGCGAACATGATGGCCGGCTGGTCCAGGTAGCTTAGGTGGTTTGAAACGAACATGACCGGTCCATCCACATGGCCAAGGTTCTCGGTCCCCACGACATCGAGGGCGACAAAGGCACGCAGGAGTGGGCCGTGGAGCACCGTATCGAGAAGGCGCCGCACCGCGAGCGCCAGCCCCCTGGTTGCCCGGGGTCTGAAATGCTCGCGGGTGCTGATCTTTTCACGCCGCCGGATGATCTCCCGAAGATCAGACACGCGGGTCTGGGGACCGATGGACGAATCCTCCAGGTCGAGGCGGAATTCCATCTCCAGAGCGTTCACGAGTTCGAGCCGGGCAATGGAGGTGAGCCCCAGGTCGGCGACCAGCAGCGCCTGCTCCGTGACCCGCTCCGGGGGAGAGCCGGTTATCGATGCGATGAGGGCCGCGAGCCGGTCGGCACCACGGCCGCTTCCCGCGGCGCCCCCACCCTGTTCAACCCGTTCCTTCACCTGGAATTTGCGGATCTTCAGGGTGGTTGTTTTGGGGAACTCCCCATCGGGCCACACGGTAAAGCCGGTGATCTGATGCAGTTGGTCGAGCTGTCCGTTCACTTCCCGGATGATCTCTTCCAACGGCCGGCCGCTGTCGTCCGGAATAAGGACCCCGTGGACCTCCTCACCCATTCCCCGGTCAAGTCCGATGACGCACGCCTCCCGCACCCCGGGGGTCCGGTTGAGGATCGCCTCGATCTCGTCAGGGTAGACGTTTACCCCGGCTCCGGTGACGATGAGTTCCTTGCTCCTCCCCTTGATCCGGAGCCAGCCGTCCTGGTCCAACTCCCCCAGGTCGCCGGTCCGGAACCAGCCGTCGGCGAAGGCCCCGCGAGTCGCCTCGTCGTTGCGATAGTAGCCGGGAAAGATGTTATCGCCCCGGGCAAGGATTTCACCCCCCTCGAGCCGCAACTCCACCCCGGCAAGGGGGAGTCCCACAGAGCCCATCACCTGGTGCTCCACGGTATTGGCGGTCAGGACCGGCGCACACTCGGTAAGGCCGTACCCCTCGACTACTGTGAATCCGAGGGTGTCCCAGAAACGGAAAACTTCCGGGTCAAGGGGAGCGCCGCCCGAAACGAACAGGGCGAAGTTGCGGCCGAACTTCCGTGATATCGGCCAGAAGAGGATCGAGCGCTGTCCTCGGGGCATCCGCTCCCCCGCCTTCAGGAGCCGCCGGAAGATCGAACCAAGCCCCTTGGCCTCCAGCTCCCGCTCAATGGACCCCTTGAGGAGTTGGAGGAGCCGCGGCACGGCGATGATGGCGTAGATATCCTCTTCATCCAATGCCTCCATGATCGCCGATGGTTTGAGGGTACGGATGTAGGTGATGGTTGCCCCCCGGTAGAGAGGGGTGAAGAAGCCCCCCATCTGCTCGAACATGTGCGAAAGGGGGAGGAGCGACAGAAAGGTGAAATCGGTGGTGACGACCGGAATGTGACCGTTCACCTGAAGCAGGTTGGCAACCAGGTTCCGGTGGGTGAGGATCACTCCCTTGGGGTTGCCGGTGGTGCCGGAGGTGTAGATCAGTTCGGCCATGTCGCCGGGGGCCGGCCGGTGGATGGTAGCGAGGGGCTCTACCCCTTCGAGGAGAAAGCCAAGTTCCTCCAGCAACACCGACGGCCGACCCGTAATCTGGTCGAGCTTGTCTCTACTCTGGATGACGAGTTTCGCCTCCGTAAGGCCGGCAATGGTCTCGGCCCGCTCGGTCCCCGACATGAAGTCAACCGGCACGGCTACTGCCCCCCGGGTCACGATTCCCCAGAAAGCCACCGCCCACCAGGGGGAATTGGGCGCCCAGATGAGCACCCGGTCCCCCTCACCTACCCCCTGCTCGGCCAGCCAGCGGTTCATGCGAAGCGAGAGATCATGCACCTCACGGTAGGTAAAGGTATGGCGCCGCACCCCCGTCCGGTAGACGAAAGCGGTCGTATTCCCGCGCTGGGCAAAGGTGGCGAAGATATCGGCAAGGTTTTCCATCGGGTTCCGGCCAACCTGTAGTGTAGATTCCGCCGCCGTTGCGCTTGTGTTCTCAAAGCGTTTGCCGGCGAACGGTAGAAAACAAGTATAAGGATGCAACGGGCCGATGCAACCCTGAATGCATGTAAAGGGTACGGGACATGGGGGACGTTGGGGTAAGAAAGACACAAAAAAACCGGCCGTGGCCGGATCGGTCATTTCGCTCAGGATGCCCCGGGGAATCGGGTCAGGTGCGGATGCACGACGCTACGGCATCGGTCTTTTCAATCATTTCCCTCACGAACTCATTTTTTCTTGTGGGCATAGTCTCCCGCAGCGTCCTGACGTACTCCTTAAGAGAACGGTCGAGAAGATAGGCATGCCGGATCAGTCCGATTTCTTCCCAGATCAGATACAGAGCAAAGGGGAGCGTACAGAGACTCAGGGGAGGTTTCGCAAGGGCGGCGAACCCGCCCATCAAAATGAGAGCCCCAAGCCGGATGAGCCCGCGGGACATGGCATTTTCAAGGTGATCCGTGCGGGTGGTGATGAGATCGGAGAGGTTATTCGTCTCGTGGAGATCAAAGAAGCGTTCGGCATTATAGATGAAGGCGGAACGATCACCACGTTGCGCCTTCGTCTTGAGAAGGAAATGGACATGGGCGAGCTGACTCTCCGCAATTATGAACTTTTCCAGTGAAACGCACGCCATGCCAACTCCGTACGTCGCCGATAGTTTCACGATCGCTTGGGCCTTGATGATTCGAAATCAAAAACAGTTTATACCTGAGTCCCCAGCCTTGCAATATTTTAAAAGCAGAAGCTAATGAAAAACAAAAAACCTCCGGGGAATCCTGGTTCGTATAACGACATGGGAACTTGATCTTGGGGATATTTTCCGATACTGTGGAAACATATATGGGTACATAGCGGATTAACAGGCTGAAATACCGTGCCGAGCCAGAGGATGCCGATGGGCCGATATATCAGGGAAACCAGGACACCGAAGGAAAAGGTCCAGGACACCATAAACACCATCATTGCCTTCGTGCTGATGATCGTCGCTTCGGCGCTCGTTGTACTCCTGGTGTTTCTGTTCTACGAAAACATGAAATAGTTATTGACACAGCATTTCAATGGGTTGCAACTCATGCCTATCCGTTGTGCAAACTGAAAAAGTACTGAAGGATACACGGAAATCCCGGGACATACCCACAGCTGCGCGGAGGTTATCCACAGGCCTCGTGGAAAGCTCCCGCGCGCTGAGTGAGATCAGCGGCTTTCCGATGGCACCGCGCGGGGCGAGATGACTCCGAACGGGCATTCCGCGATGCACCGACCGCACAGGTCGCACTGTTGGGGCCTCCCAATCACCGCAATCTTCTTCCCCTCGAATGTCTCCAGGCTGATGAGCCGCCCCCCGCAGGCCGAAACGCAGCGTCCGCACCCCTTGCAGCGTTCCCGATCCACCTCGATCATGGCTTTATTCCCGCCATACCATTCGAATCTCGACACATCTCTTCCCTCGACAGTGACCGTCTCCACGAACATCGACAGGGGACGAACCCACAGGGAACAGTCGTCGTACAGACAGAGGTAGACCACCACCTCCTCCCTGGTTTCACTGTGGCGGGCCACGCCAATCACCCTGTAGAAATTTCCCTTATAATGCCGGTACAATCCGGGGCGAATCCGTTCTTCCATGCATCTCACTCCCTCTGTTCGGTCGGCGTCAAATACTACCATGAAGCTGCCGGCTTCCATGAACTTTATTACCGTCGCAACAGAACGATTCTTTCCAGAAAGAGTCATTGGCACTAATCGTGCTGTATCCCCGTAGAACACCCATGTCTGCCTACGGAGTCCCTGCGTGGAGCCATCTCATACCGGCGAGAACAACCCTGCCGTTGACCTCAAACAGCTTTCCCAGTTCATCTATGCCTTGAACATCGCACGCAGGCAGATGATTGCCTATCCCGCGCAGCACCCCTCGGTAGAGGCAGCAGTGGATCTTGCCGTGCAGCGTTTCGACGGCCTCGTCGCCACTCTTCCGGAAGTCACCGTGGGAATCGCCCGTGACACCCTGCTCATCGGGCAAGGACATCTCGACCGCCAGAACCCCGTGTACCGCGACATGGCCGGCGTTCTCTTCGGCCGGGGCATGGCCACGGTGACATTTCACCGGGAGCTATCCCGGGAAGAACTGAGCCGGTTCCTCGGCCTGCTCTGCACGCCCCGCGACCACATTGCCGCCCAGGGTGGGATGCAGGCGGTACTGGAGAAAGAAGAGATTCGCCACATTACCGTGAACAGGATCGATTACGCCGCCTTCCGCATCACAGAGGAGGCCCAGGCACAACCCCTCACCACGGAGCTGGCGAAGAGCGGTGGCGCACTCTGGGGGCGTTTCGTCCAGGGTCTCCTCGAAGGGACCCTCTCTCCCCAGGGGACGCGCGTCATTGCCGACGAAGAGATTCCCCCCGAAAAACTGGCCGCCTTCATCAAAAAGAATGAGGCGCGGCTTGGGGGACGCCTCAAGGAGAGTTACGACAAGGCCATCTCGCGTTTCCTGAGTGAGCTCGACAAGGATGAGCGTGCCGAGCAGCACGACGCCGATTCGTTCAAAAAAATCGGCTTCTTTGTCAAATACCTCAGCCCTGAACTCAGGAGTCAATTCCTCCAGAGCACCTTCGAAAATCTCCCG
>CAJPFF010000025.1 GCA_905339345.1 Geobacteraceae bacterium
GTTCAGGCGGAAAAACTGCTCGGAAAGGGGGAAATCCGACCCGCTCGCGGTCCCAAGCTTGACGATGCCGTATTCATAGGTCGGACCGTACATGTCATCGTACATTTCGTCGAACCAGTAGAAACCGTCGCCGGCAAGGGCATCCTTGAAGGAACTGGAAACGGCAGGGGCCTTCTGCTCCTGTTCGGCGATGACATCGGCGACCATATTCGGGTCGATGATGACCTGGCCGGACAGGGTCAACATAATATCCTCGATGTTAACGCCGCCGGTAACCGGATTGACTCCGCCCTGCTCAATCGCCTCGGACACCTGCCCCACGATGAGAGAGAGATTTTCGGTAACCTGCGCAAGCGCCACCTTGAGGGCAGTGCCAGCTTCGGCCGAGTTGCCGACCACCTCCAGGTTGTCCTTGACGACCGCCGCCACTACTTTGGCGATCTCGTGGGCCTTGGCGTAGTTGGCCTGCTCTTCGACGGTGTTGCCGAAAGCGTCCTTCTCGGCCACGTAATCCTTGAAGAGGTCAACATTGTTGCCGGTCATGCCGAGTTGGGACTTGACCGCCTCTACGGCGGCGCTTACGCCCAGGGCAGGGTTCTCCTCAAGCTGGTTATGAACGAGGGTGGTAAGGGGACTCACGAACTCCGGCTCTCCCGGCGGAGCCGACATGAGGTATTCCTTGCCGACCGTCGTATTCGGCGAATCCTCGTCAACAGCGTCAGCGGGAACCCGGACCACGATCGGATAGGCCGCGATGTCGGCGGCACTGACCCCTGCGAGGGTATACGCACCGCCGGTGCCCGTGGTGGCCTTGGGCTCATCGGCACCCCAGACCTTGTCGCCGTCCTTGTCCAGAAAAACCTCAGCCCCCACCAGATAGCCGTCGGCAACGACCCCGCTTACGCTCGTGGGAGTCACGGAACTCCCGCCACCGCCACCGCCGCCGCACCCGGCAGCCACCAGCAGTACCCCCGCCGCACATCCCATCGCAAATCGACTCAAAACCTTTTTCCCCATAACTCCCTTTCCTCCTTTCACGGAACTTCCCCACAAAGCGTTGCGCATCGGGCCAAATCACGCCGTATACAAGGGAGTTATCGGCAAAAGAACCGAATACTTGAGAGAAAAATTGTTCTTCACATAATAAAGCCGCTCCCGCATCAGCGGAAACGGCTCTGGAAGTACCAAGTAAAGGGACGAGGATGTCAGAGCAAAATCACCAGCACCACTCCGCCGGCGATGACCGACAGATTGCAGACGGCGGAGATGCCGTGGAGCTTGGAGAACTCCCGGCGCATGGGATGATCCTTGGGGGTAGTCTCGAAGGAGGGGATCTGCTGTTTGATGAGAGCAGCTTTCGGCTCAACGTGAAAGGCCTGGAACGCGGTGACGGCGAGCATCACGACCAGGAGGGCCGCAGCCGGAACCCAGTTCTTTCCCCGCACGATCAGGAGCGCGACGAGGGCGACGGCACCGCAGGCCAGCCCCCAGCGGAAATAGCCGGGAAAGAGGTAGCCGACGATGCGGCCGGCCACATCGCGGGTTTCGGTCTTGAAGATGGTGGGGGTGAGCACGAAGGTGAAGAGGGCGGCGCCCCCCACCCAGAGGGCAATGGCCAGACGACAGAGTGCGGAAACAAATGACACGGCAATCCTCCTTGATATGAATGGAATTATGGGTTTTCCCGGTCTCCAATCGCGAAGCGATCAATAATCCACCGGGCAATGCTGCGCCGAGGCGGGATCGACGCCGGCATGGCGACGGCGCTAAACCAGCGGGCATCCTCCAGTTCGGTGGGATCGACGCGGATCTCGCCCCCGGCGTACTCGGCCACAAAGCCGGCCATGAGCTGGCTCGGGAAGGGCCAGCACTGGCTCCCCACGTAGCGGATGCCGCTGATCTCCAAACCGGTTTCTTCCCGCACCTCGCGGCGGACGCACTCCTCCAGGGATTCGCCGAAGTCGAGGAACCCCGCCACGAGCCCGTAGCGCCCCGGCGCCCATTCGGGCTTGCGGGCCAGGAGAAACTCGTCCCCCCGCTTCACGAGGACGATTGCGCAGGGATGAATGTGGGGAAAATGCTCGGCGCCGCACCCGGCACAACGCTTACCCCAACTGGCGGGCAGCCGCTCCTGGGGGCTCCCGCAGCGGGAGCAGAAGCGGCTGTTGCGCTCCCAGTGGAGGATCTGCTGGGCAATGCCGCCAAGGGTGAGGGTGGCGTCGTCGAGACGCTCCCCCGTTGCATTGAAGGGTTCGGCCACGAAGGGGGTAGGAAGCGGATCCTGAGTCGATATCCGGGCGGCCCGAAGGGGACGTCCGTGCCAGCGGCCTATGGCAAGTGTCTCCCGATCGGCGGGGAGCCATGGCGGCCGCTCACCCTCGGGAAGGGCAAAGGTACCGTCATGCTCCTGAACCACGAGGGCGTTTCCCCGGAGAACTGCCCATACTGCAGGGCCTTCGTCATCCGCTGCATCGGGTGGAGCAGGAACAAAGCCATGGGCAACGACCGTGGCATTGAAGGGGAGATTGGTCGTCTCGGGATAGGGCATGGGAAGACCTCCGGTAACCTCGTTCAAGCATACCCACCGTACCGCGTCGATGCAACAGCCATTCTTTGCTCGCCAGGGCAAGGGAAAATACCTGTTGCTCGCCGCAGAGGCATGCCGGTATACTTTACGGCACCTTTCGTACGCTCCAGCGTATCATCGACACCCCCTGAAACAACCACACGGGACCCACCCATGACCGACAAGACCACCATCTCCTGGCCCGTTGCAGCGGTAACGACGGGAATACTCGCCGGTCTCTGGGTGACAAGCCGCCTCAATTTTCTCCTCTTCCACGCCCTGGTGGAAATGTTCTCGGTACTGGTGTCGGGGGGGATCTTCGTCATCGCCTGGAACTCCCGCCGCTTCCCCACCAGCCCCTACCTTCTCTTCATCGGCATTGCCCATCTCTGCGTGGGAGGTATCGACCTCCTCCACACCCTGGCCTACAAGGGGATGGGGGTCTTTCCCGGCAACGACGCCAACCTCCCGACCCAGCTCTGGATCGCCGCCCGGTACCTCCAGAGCATCTCGCTCCTGGTGGCGCCGCTCTGCATAGGACGCCGGCTCTGGCCCCGGGCCACGCTGGCGGCTTACCTGGCCGTAACGGCCGCCCTCGTTGCGTCCATCTTCGGGGGGATCTTCCCCCCCTGCTTCGTGGAGGGGGCAGGTCTTACCCCCTGCAAAAAAGTGAGCGAATACCTCATTTCGCTGACCCTCGTCGCCGCGCTTCTCCTCCTGAGAAAAAAGCGCGCGGCCTTCGACGGGCGCATCGTGAACCTCCTCTCCACCGCCATCGCGCTCATGGTCGTGGCCGAGCTGGCATTCACCTTCTACGTGGATGTCTACAGCCTCAGCAACCTGGTGGGACACCTCTTCAAGGTGGCGGCGGTCTTCCTGATCTACAAGGGAACGGTCGAAACGAGCCTGACGCGCCCCTACGAGCTCCTTTTCCGGGAACTGACGGAGAGCGAGAAAGCCCTGAGGGAATCGCACCAGCGCATCTCCTCCATCATGGAGAGCATCACCGATGCCTTCTTCGCCCTTGACCATGGCTGGAACTTCACCTACGTGAACGAGGAGGCGGAACGGCTTCTCAACAGGCGCCGTGACGAACTGATCGGCAGGAACGTCTGGACCATGTTTCCCGAAGCGGTGGGCTCGACCTTTCATGAGCAGTACCACCGGGCAGCTTCAGAGAAGAAGTCGGTCTCCTTCGAAGAGTATTACCCCCCCCTGGGGCGCTGGTTCGACGTCCGCGCTTACCCGGCCGGCGACGGGTTGTCGGTTTTTTTCCGGGACATCACCGGGAGAATGAAGATCGAAAACACCCTTCGGCAGTCGGAGGAGAAGTTCGCCAAGGCGTTCCAGACCGCGCCGACCATCATGATTATCACCACCCTGTCGGACGGGCGGTACCTGGAGGTGAACGAGGCCTTCGAGAAAACCGTGGGGTGGCGGCGCGAAGAGGTGCTCGGCCGCACCTCCCGTGAAATGGGCATTTGGGTCGACCAGGACCAGCGGAACGAGGTCGTGCGGACCACCGAGGCAGGCGAGAAGGTAATCAACTGGGAAATCATCCTCCGGGGGAAAAGTGGCGAAACCATCGAAGGGCTCTATTCCGCGGTGGGGATCGAGCTGAACGACGAGAAGTGCCTCCTGAGTATCGTGCGGGACGTCACCGCACGGAGGCGGGCCGAGCGGGAGGTGGAAATCCTCAACGCCGAGCTCACGGAGCGCGCCCGGGAGCTGGAAGAAATCAACTGTGAACTCGAAGCGACGGTGGAACAGCTGGAGTCGGTGAACCGGGAACTGGAAGCCGCGAACCGGGAACTGGAGTCCTTCAGCTACACGGTCTCCCACGACCTGCGGGGTCCCCTCACGAACATCAACAGCCTTGCCCAGGTCGTCCTCGAACTCTACGGGCCTGGATTTGAGCCCAAATGCCGGGAATTCATGGACGACATCCACCACGAAACCCTGCGCATGGACGAGCTCATCGGCACCCTGCTCGATTTCGCCCGCATCGCCCGCAGCGATCTACGCCCCGAGACCGTGGACCTGAGCGCCATGGCCCGCGCAGTGGCCGCGGCATGCCGGCTCAAGGAACCGGAGCGCCCGGTGACCTTCGTCGTCGCCGACGGCATAACGGCCCACGGCGACTCCCGCCTGCTGCGCGTGGCGCTCGACAACCTCCTCGGCAACGCCTGGAAATACACCGGCACACGGGAGAAGGCCCGGATCGAGTTCGGCGTGACCGAGCACGAGGGAAGACCCGCATACTTTGTGCGTGACAACGGGGTCGGCTTCGACATGGCCGACGTCGACAGGCTCTTCGCCCCCTTCGCGCGCCTCGACTCCGGGGCCCCCTTCAGGGGAGAAGGGATCGGCCTCGCGACCGTGGCACGAATCATCCAGCGCCACAACGGACGGATCTGGGCCGAAGGGGAAAAGGGAAAAGGGGCCACCTTCTTCTTCAGCCTGTGACCCCCGCGGGATCCGTTCCCCCAATAATCAGCGCTAACCAAAATACAGTGTCGACAACCGGCGGACAAAATCATCCGTTGTATTTTCAGACCATTTTTTATAGGATTTATTGTTTTTATCCTTGATTGCCCGGAAGGGAACTGCATGATCACACGTCTCCCCGCCGAATGGGAGGAGCAGGACGGTGTCCTCCTCGCCTGGCCCCACGCCGAGAGCGACTGGCTCCCCTGGCTTCCCATGGTGGAACTGGTTTTCGCCCAGATCGTCAAAGAGATTACACGCTTTGAAACAGCGCTGGTGGTGGCTGCCGATGGAGAACGGACCGCCGCCATCCTCTCCGCCGTGGGAGCACGGATGGAGCGGGTGCGGATCGAGGAAATCCCCGCCAACGACACCTGGGCCCGGGATTTCGGCCCCCTGACCGTGGAGCGGGACGGCCGGCCGCTGCTGCTGGACTTCGGCTTCAACGGCTGGGGGCTCAAGTTCGCCGCCGACCAGGACAACCTCATCACCGGCCGCCTTCACCGGGCCGGGGTCTTCGGCGCCACCCCCCTGGAGACCGTGGGGCTCATCCTGGAGGGGGGGAGCATCGAGAGCGACGGGAAGGGAACGATCCTCACCACCGCCGAGTGCCTCCTGAACCCGAACCGCAACCCCCATCTGTCGCGGGAAGAGATCGAGGCGGCTCTTGGAGAAAAACTGGGTGCCAACCGGGTCCTCTGGCTGGAAAACGGATACCTGGCCGGCGACGACACCGATTCCCACATCGACACCCTGGCCCGGCTCGCCCCCGACGACACTATCCTTTATGTCCGGTGCGACGACGCCTCTGACGAGCACTACACGTCCCTCTTCCTGATGGAAAAGGAGCTGCATGCCCTCAGGACCCGGGAGGGGAATCCCTACCGCCTGATTCCCCTTCCCTGGCCCCGGGCCTGCCACGATGATGAAGGAGAGCGCCTCCCGGCCACCTACGCCAACTATCTGGTCATCAATGGCGCCGTCCTCGTCCCCACCTACGACGACCCCGGCGACGAAGGGGCTCTGTCGGCCATCGGCCAGGCGTTCCCGGGCCGGGAGATCATCGGCATCGACTGCCGTCCCCTCATCCTTCAGCACGGGTCGCTGCACTGCGTGACCATGCAGATTCCCAAAGGAGTGCTTTCATGAAGAGTTTGACCGTCGGCCTCGTGCAGCAGAGCTGCACCGCCGACAAAGACCTGAACTTGGCCAAGAGCATCGAGAACATCCGCAAGGCAAGCGCCCTCGGGGCGAAGCTCGTGGTGCTCCAGGAGCTCCACTGCGGCCCCTATTTCTGCCAGAATGAGGACACCGGTCACTTCGATCTGGCCGAGGATATCCCCGGCCCCACCACCGAACTCCTGGGCGGCGTGGCGAAGGAATTCGGGGTGGTGCTCGTCTCGTCCCTCTTCGAGAAGCGGGCGCCGGGGCTCTACCACAATACCGCCGTAGTTTTCGAAAAGGACGGGACCATCGCCGGCACATACCGCAAGATGCACATCCCCGACGACCCCGGCTACTACGAGAAGTTCTACTTCACCCCCGGCGACCTGGGGTTCGAGCCGATCAGGACCTCGGTGGGGAAACTGGGTGTTCTCGTCTGCTGGGACCAGTGGTATCCCGAGGCGGCCCGCCTCATGGCCCTTGCCGGGGCTGAGATCCTCATCTACCCCACCGCCATCGGCTGGGACCCCCGGGACGAAGACGAGGAGAAGGTCCGCCAGAAGGAGGCGTGGATCACCATCCAGCGGGCCCACGCCGTGGCCAACGGCATCCCGGTGGTGAGCGTGAACCGGGTCGGCCATGAGCCCGACCCGTCAGGAGTCCTGCCGGGGAGCCAGTTCTGGGGTTCCAGTTTCGTGGCCGGCCCCCAGGGGGAGGTCATCGCCCAGGCCGGTAACAGCCACGAGGAACTCCTCATTGCCGAGGTTGATCTGGCCCGCAGCGAGGCGGTGCGCCGCATCTGGCCCTTCCTTCGGGACAGGCGCATCGAGGCATACGGGGATCTGCTGAAACGGTACCGGGACTGACCGCCACCGGCTCTTCGACCGGGGGAACAGCTATTACAGAGAGGAGCGTGACCGCTTGCAATCGGTCCCTTACCCGGTAAACTGTCTGCAGCATTGTTCAACCGTCGAAAGGAGAGACCCATGAAAAGCATTATCGCAGCAGCTGCCCTCACCCTGTTTTGCGCCGCCGGCGCCCTGGCCCACGACAAAGTGGTTGTCCTGGAGGCGAAGAACGGAAACGTAACCTTCGAGCATGCCAAGCACAAGGGTGTCAAGGGCGACTGCAAGGCCTGTCACGAGTCTGAGGCCGGCGGCAAAATCGCCGGAATGGGCAAGGACTGGGCCCACAAGACCTGTATCGGCTGTCACAAGGAGATGGCGAA
>CAJPFF010000026.1 GCA_905339345.1 Geobacteraceae bacterium
GGCAAGGGGCTCGCTGCGGCATCACTCGGCGCGCTTCTGGAGGCCCGGGGGCTGCGGGTTTCAATGCAGAAGCTTGACCCCTACATCAACGTCGATCCGGGCACCATGTCCCCCTTTCAGCACGGTGAGGTTTTCGTCACCGATGACGGTGCAGAGACCGACCTGGATCTTGGCCACTACGAGCGCTACACGTCGGCGCGGCTCTCCAAGAGGAGCAACTTTACAACCGGTCAGGTCTATTTCTCGGTCATCGAGAAGGAGCGTCGCGGCGACTACTTGGGAGGAACAGTTCAGGTAATTCCCCACATCACCGACGAGATCAAGCACAAAATCCTGGAGAACGCCAAGGGTGCCGACGTGGCCATCGTCGAGGTGGGGGGCACCGTGGGCGATATCGAATCGCTGCCGTTCCTGGAGGCGATCCGCCAGTTCAAGGCCGATCGCGGGGCTGCCAACGTCCTCTACCTCCACGTGACGCTGGTTCCCTACATTAAGACCGCCGGCGAGCTGAAGACCAAACCGACCCAGCACTCTGTGAAGGAGCTGCGGGAGATCGGTATCCAGCCCGACATTCTCATTTGCCGCTGTGAGAAGGATCTGCCCCACGACATGAAGGCAAAGATCGCCCTCTTCTGTAACGTGGAGGAAAAGGGGGTCATCACCTCGGCCGACGCCGAGCACATCTACGCGGTGCCTCTCGCGCTCCACAAGCAGGGGCTCGACGAGCAAGTGGTGGACAAGCTCAACATCTGGACCAAGGCCCCGGACCTGGCCCCCTGGGAGAGCGTGGTGGAGAAGCTCCGCAACCCGCTCAAGGGGGAGGTTCACATTGCCATCGTCGGCAAGTACGTGAACCTTACCGAATCGTACAAGTCGCTGGCCGAAGCCCTCACCCACGGCGGGATCGCCAATGACTGCCGGGTTTTCCTCCGCTACCTGGATTCCGAGAAGCTTGAGAGCGAGGGACTCGGCGGGCTTTTGGACGACGTTGACGCGATCCTCGTGCCGGGTGGCTTTGGCGAACGGGGGACCGAAGGGAAGATCAAGGCCATCGAGTACGCCCGGACCCGAAAGGTGCCCTTCTTCGGCATCTGCCTCGGCATGCAGATGGCGGTTGTCGAGTATGCCCGCAACGTCTGCGGTCTTGATGATGCCTGTTCCAGCGAATTCCGGCCCGACTGCGCCAACCCGGTAATCCACCTCATGGAGGAGCAAAAGGGAGTGGAGCGCAAGGGGGGGACCATGAGGCTCGGGGCCTATCCCTGCTCCCTCTCCAAGGGAACCTTTGCCCATCGGGCCTACAGTTCCCTCGACGTCTCCGAGCGTCACCGTCACCGCTACGAGTTCAACAACGCCTTCCGGGAGCTTCTCATCTCCAAGGGGCTCGTCATCTCCGGTGTTTACAAGGAGGGGGACTTGGTGGAAATTGTCGAGGTTGCAGACCATCCCTGGTTCCTCGGCTGCCAGTTTCATCCCGAATTCAAATCGAAGCCCCTCAACCCCCATCCCCTTTTCAGGACGTTCATTGCTGCGGCCCTGGAGAACCGGGGCAAGAGGCAGTAGAACGGTAAGATTTACTCCGTCGTCCAGTGTCTGAGGTTCCTATGATCAGAGAAATTACCATCGGCAACGTGAAGATTGGGGGGACCCGTCCCCTGGTGCTCATCGCCGGCCCCTGCGTCATCGAAAACGAAACGGCGACACTGCGCTGCGCCGAGCGCCTCATGACCATCGTGAACGGGTTGTCGATCCCGCTGATCTTCAAGGCGTCCTACGACAAGGCGAACCGCACCTCGGTCACCTCCTTCCGGGGGCCGGGGCTGAAGGAGGGGTTGCGCATCCTCGCCAAGGTGAAAGAGTCCCTCGGTCTTCCGGTCATCTCCGATATCCACTCCATCGAGCAGGTGCAGCCTGCGGCTGAGGTCCTCGACATCCTTCAGATCCCGGCGTTTCTCTGCCGCCAGACCGATCTCCTGGTGGAGGCTGCCCGGACGGGGTGCGTGGTGAACGTCAAGAAGGGGCAGTTCCTGGCCCCGTGGGACATGGAGAACGTGGTCGGCAAGATCGTCGCCAGCGGCAACGAGCGGATCATCCTCACGGAGCGCGGCGCCTCCTTCGGCTACAACAACCTGGTGTCCGACATGCGGAGCCTGCCCATCATGCGGAGGTTCGGTTTTCCGGTGGTCTTCGACGCCACCCACAGCGTCCAGCTCCCCGGGGGGCATGGGGGCTCGTCCGGCGGGCAGCGGGAGTTCGTTGAGTACCTCTCCCGGGCAGCCGTGGCAACGGGTATCGACGGAATCTTTCTGGAGGTCCACGAGGAGCCGGACAAGGCCCTTTGCGACGGTCCCAACTCGGTGCCGCTCGACGACCTTCCCGGTCTGCTGAAAAAACTCAAGGCCATTGACGCCATCGTAAAATAGAAACCCAGGAACGGAGTTCTGGGGTCAGTAATACGGATTTACAGGTACCTATGTTCCCGGTCACGGATTTATTATGATTCTGGAAGAAGCACGCAAAGTCATCCGCATTGAAGCAGACGCCCTCATGGCCCTGGCAGATTCCATCAACGGCGAATTTGAAGGGGCGGTCCGCCTCATCCTCTCCACCAAGGGGAGGGTTGTGGTGACCGGCATGGGGAAATCGGGGCTCATCGGCCAGAAAATTGCGTCCACCATGGCCTCCACCGGGACTCCCGCCTTCTTCCTTCATCCCGCCGAGGGGATCCACGGCGACTTGGGGATGATCATGAAGGGTGATGTGGTGATCGCCATCTCCAACAGCGGCGAAACCGAAGAGGTGGTGCGGATCCTTCCGATCATCAAGCGGCTCGGCGCATCCCTCGTCTCCATGTCAGGGAATTCGAAATCAACCTTGGCGAAGGCTGGAGACGTCTTTCTCGATATTTCGGTCAAGGAGGAGGCCTGTCCCTTGGGGCTGGCACCCACCGCCTCTACCACCGCCACCCTCGCCATGGGTGACGCCCTTGCCGTGGCGTTACTGCTGGAACGAGGATTCCGGCCCGAGGATTTCGCCCTGTTCCATCCTGGCGGCTCCCTCGGCAAAAAACTCCTTCTCACGGTGGGTGACCTCATGCATGTCGGCGATGCCATTCCAACGGTCACGACTGAAACCCCCATGCGCGACGCCCTGTTCGTCATCACCTCCAAGGGGCTTGGTATCACGGGGGTCGTTGATGGTGACGGTGCGCTTCTGGGGGTGATAACCGACGGGGACCTCCGCCGGGCACTGGGACAGGGGGTGGACATTCTCGAACTACCCGCTGGCGAACTCATGGGACGCGATCCGAAGCGGATAAAGAGGGAAGAGTTGGCCGCCAAGGCCCTCCAGCGGATGGAGGAATACTCCATTACGTCCCTCTTTGTTTTTGAGGGTGATGATGACAAGCAGCCGGTGGGGGTTATCCACCTGCACGATCTCCTTAAAGCGGGGCTGGCCTGATGGACGAGCGTCTCCGGAATATACGGCTCCTTATCCTGGACGTGGATGGTGTCATGACCGACGGTCGCATCATCTTCGATTCAAATGGCGTTGAGAGCAAATTCTTCAACGTGAAGGACGGCCACGGCATCAAAATGGTCCAGCGGGCAGGCATCGAGGTGGGCATTATCTCGGGCCGCGGGTCGTTGGTTGTGTCGAACCGGGCTGCCGAGCTGGGGATTTCCCTCGTCTACCAGAAGGCCCTGGATAAGCTTACTCCCTACCAGGAGATTCTGGAGAGGACCGAACTCACCGATGCCCAGGTCGCCTTCATGGGTGACGACGTGATCGATATCCCGGTGCTGCGTCGGGTCGGTTTCGCGGTGGCTCCGGCCGATGCCGTGGACGACGTCTTCCCCCATGTTCACTTCACTACCCGAAACCGTGGCGGTTGGGGTGCTGTCCGCGAGGTCTGCGATCTGCTGCTCAGGGGGCAGGGGAAGTGGGACGAGATAACCGCCCGTTACTTTCGCTGACCGATATCCTCTGCCGGCCTGCCAGTATTCACTCCTGCCGATTTCTCCTTTGAGTACCTGCCTCACGGTTTTCTTTCAAGTAATTCTCCCTTTCGCCGAAAAGAACCATAACCCTTCCTGTGTGCCGTTAGCCTGTGTACTGTTACGGCCCAAGGGAGGAATTGCCTTGCCGCCCCACTGTGCTCTTCTGCAGAGCTTGGTTTCCGGCATTATCAACTACAGATACGGGATGGGGACCCCTTGCGAGGGCAGTCCCTTTGTCCGGCAACACTGGCAGCTGCGGCCAGGGAGGTGTCTTACGCATGACAAGGGAAATGGATGCTACCATAATTGTTGTGGATGATGATCCTTATGTCCTCGAGAGCCTGTCGTCGTTACTGGAAGCCTTTGGGTTGACGGTCTGCGCGTACTCCCGTGGGGGCAATGCCGTGGAACGGTGTGCCCAGGGCGGGATCGACATAGTACTTACCGACATCAATATGCCCGGCATGGGGGGGATTGAGGTGTTGGAGGCGATTCGCGGCCAGGACCAGGACGTGCCGGTTATCCTCATGACCGGCTATGCCGAGCTCTCCGTTGCCGTCGAAGCCATCAAGAAGGGGGCTTTTGACTTCATCATCAAGCCTCACGAGCCCCTTCAACTTCTCCATACCCTGGAAAAGGGGATCAATTACAAGAGGCTTGTGCAGATCGAGAAGAACTATAAAGTGGAACTGGAGAATACCGTTGCCCAGAGGACCCGTGAGCTGGCGGAGACGCTTCACATGCTCAAGAGTATGAGCAAGGAAGTCGTGGAACGGCTCACGGCGGCCGCTGAACTCAGGGACGAGGAGACCGGGACCCATAACTCCCGCATCGGCATGTATGCGGAGAGGCTATCACGGGTTATGGGGCTTGCGGATGATTTCGTCGAGACCATCACTGTGGCCAGCGCCATGCATGACATCGGCAAAATCGGCATACCTGACTCTATCCTCTTCAAGTCTGGCCCCCTCAGCAGGGACGAGTTCGAAACGATCAAAAGGCACACGGTCATCGGTGCCCGCATTCTCCGGGGTTCGTCCTATGCCATGCTTCAGATGGCTGCGTCGATTGCCCTCACCCACCACGAACGGTGGGATGGCACCGGCTATCCCCATGGGCTCGCGGGTCGGGAGATCCCTATCGAAGGGAGAATCGTCATGCTCGTCGACCAATACGACGCCTTGCGCAGTCGAAGGGCCTATAAACCTTCCCTGGACCACGAAACTGCCTGTAGTATCATTATCAAGGGCGATGGCAGGACGATGCCCGGTCATTTCGACCCGGAGGTCCTGGGGGCATTCCGGCAGACGGCGCACCACTTTGATGAGATATTCCGAAGTCAGTGGCTGGATTGCCTGGCAGTGTCCTGCCCGAAGCCGGGTGTGTCCAGCTCCTGTGCGGCGGGACGGTGACATTACAATCTCCATGCCAAATTGCCCTGTTGGCCCTAAAAGCTTCTTTACAGTGCTTTGGCGAGATGGTATACTGCACCGGCATATATGATAAAGGCTAATAAAATCAGGCATATTCTGGCCTCGGTCATCATTCTTGCAACGCTCTATCTCGCCGTTTCCCTGGCCCTGAAGCTCGGTTCGGGTGGCAAGAAAGGGGAAGGGCTGCCAGCCCTTCCACGCAATGTCGAACTCTCCCTCAGTAAAATCCATTACACGGAAACCAAGGATGGCGTCAAGCAGTGGGACCTTTTCGCCGAAAAGGGTGAGTACGACAAGGCGCGTGACGTTACAAGGCTGACCGGCGTGCGTCTTGTGCTGCATGAAAGAGGCAGAAGCGGAGATATTACTCTCGTTTCGGACCAGGCCGATTACTACAATGCGTCAAAGGACGTGAGACTCTCCGGCAACGTAGTGGCAATAAGTGACTCGGGCATGGAGTTCACAACGGGACGGGCATCCTACGAGGCTGGTCGCTCCCTTGTGGTGACCGATGACAGGGTCAGGTTCACTGATAGCGGAATGAGCGTCACAGGGGTGGGAATGGAATTGTCAGTCAAAACCCGGCAGGTACGGATTCTTAGGGACGTGACTGCGATCGTCACGCCGGGGAAAAAGGGATAACATGAGACTAATGCTCACCGCAATGCTCTTCCTGCTGGCATCCTTGGGGACAGCGCACGCCGCGCCGCTTCCGAAGGGGGGACAAGAGGGGCAGCCGATTACTATTAAATCGAACGAGCTTTTCACTGACAGTAAGAGCAAGACGGCCACCTTTACCGGCAAAGTCATCGCCCGGCAGGGGGATCTGACGATCTACGCAGACAAGCTCGTTGTCTACTACAAGGAGGACGGAGGAGATCTCGACAGGGTTGAGGCCTCAGGTAACGTCCGGATCGTTCAGGGAGACCGCCTTGCAACGGCCCGCGAGGGGGTCTATCAGAGCGCCGAGCAGAAGATAATACTTACCGGTGATCCCAAGGTGATTCAGGGAGAGAACACAGTTTCCGGGAAGGTTATTACCTACTTCGTGAACGAAGAGAAGAGCGTCGTCACCGGTGGCCCAGACGCACGGGTTGAGGCGGTAATTACGCCAAAGGAAAAGGGGAAGGATGGCGGCAAGCAGCGCTGATACGATCCTGCGGGCCCAAGGGCTTCGTAAGGGTTTCGGCAAACGTGTCGTCGTGAATGGTGTCGACCTGCGGGTTTCCACCGGTGAGGTGGTGGGACTGCTGGGTCCCAACGGCGCTGGGAAGACCACCACGTTCTACATGGTCGTAGGGCTCTGTCGTCCGGACGGTGGCCAGGTATTTCTCGGTGATGACGAGATTACCGTGCTCCCCATGTACCAGCGTGCGCGGATGGGAATCAGCTATCTCCCCCAGGAACCGTCTGTATTCCGAAAGCTTACTGTTGAAGAAAACATTATGGCAGTCCTGGAGACCATGGACCTCTCTCCGGCGGAACGGCGCGAGCGTGTCAATGAACTTATCCGTGACTTCAAGATCGGCCATATCGCCAAGAGCAAGGGGTACGCCCTCTCCGGTGGCGAGCGCCGCCGGGTCGAGATTGCGCGGGCACTGGCAACGGAGCCCCTTTTTATTCTTCTTGACGAACCCTTTGCTGGCATTGATCCCATTGCGGTTATCGATATTCAGGGGATCATCACCGAGCTGAAGTCAAGGGGAATAGGCATTCTGATCTCCGACCACAACGTGAGGGAAACGCTCGGTGTGTGCGACAACGCCTATATCATGAATGCCGGTAAGGTGATCGAGTACGGCGATCCGGTCAAAATTGCTGCGAGCAAGCAGGCCCGGGAGATCTACCTGGGAGAGAAATTCAGACTTTAACGCTTTTGGTGTGACGCTTCCGTCACTATGAGCGGACATGTCTGGCGAATCGTGCTGCATGAAACCGCGTTTAGGATGTTCTAGTTATGGCCATTGAAATGCGTCAACAGATGAAGCTGACCCAGCAACTGGTGATGACTCCCCAGTTGCAGCAGGCCATCAAGCTTCTTCAGCTCTCGCGGCTTGAACTCCAGGATCTTGTCCGTCAGGAGATGGAGGAGAACCCGGTTCTTGAGGAAACCCTCGAGGTGGAGGAGCCCAAAGAGCAGGACCAGTTGGAACAGGCAGAGAAGGAGGAGACGCCCCCCGGCGAGGACAAGGAGTTCCAGGAGGTTAAGGCGGGGGAGGAGACCTTGCGGGACACCGACTGGGACAGCTATCTGGAGGGTTATAATTTCAGCGCCGGCGAGCAGTATTACGACGACGACGAGCGCCCCTCCTACGAAAATGTCCTCACCCGCAAGGGCACCCTGAGTGATCACCTCATGTGGCAGTTGAGCCTCACCCGGCTCAGCGACGTGGAAACGGCTGTTGGTGCCGAGCTCATCGGCAACATCGACGACGAAGGGTATCTCCGTGCCACCGTTGAGGAGCTCGCACGGTCACTGGGCGTGGATGAATCCGTTGTCGAGGCCTGTCTCAAGAAGATTCAGGAATTCGATCCGATGGGGGTTGGCGCCCGGGACCTTCGGGAGTGTCTTCTCATCCAGGTGGAGCAGCTTGGCATGGGGGGGAGCGTCGTGGAAGGAATTCTGCGCAATCACCTCCACGATCTCGAGACCCGCAAGTACAAGCAGATTGCCAAAGCCCTCGGGGTCGACATCAACGATATCCTCATGGGGGCACGGATCATTGCGGGTCTTGACCCCAAACCGGGACGGATTTATGGCTCCGAAGACGTTCACTACATCTCCGCCGACATCTTTGTCTACAAGATTGGGGAGGACTATGTGGTGGTGCTTAACGACGAGGGACTCCCCAATCTCCGGATCAGCCCCTATTACGCAGGGGAGGCCAAGGCGAGCGGTCACGTGGATGCCAAGGCTGAGGAATACATCAACGACAAGGTCCGTTCGGCCATGTGGCTCATCAAGAGTATCCACCAGAGGCAGCGGACCATCTACAAGGTGGCAAAGAGTATCGCCAAGTTCCAGCGAGACTTCCTCGACAAGGGAATCGAATACCTCCGTCCCCTTGTCCTGCGTGACGTGGCCGAGGATATCGGCATGCACGAATCGACCATCAGCCGCGTCACGACAAACAAGTACATGCAGACCCCCCAGGGACTCTTCGAAATGAAGTATTTCTTCAACAGTGGCATTTCCACCGGCGAGGGTGATTTCATTTCTTCCGAGAGCGTAAAAAACAGGATCAAGGAAATCGTTGAGGCCGAAGATCCCCGCAAACCATACAGCGACCAGCGTATCGCCGATCTCCTGTCGGCCCACAGCATCCACATCGCCCGTCGCACGGTCACCAAGTACCGTGAGATGCTGAGAATCGGCTCGTCTTCGGAGCGCAAGCGTCATTTTTGAGCCATCCCGGCTCATATTTTTTTCTTTCGACGTTTCGGGTTGAATGATTGCATTTTCGTGATTTAACTGAAGTAGGAGCAGGTGACCCGAGACGCATTTACCGTAAGGAGGAAGTCATGCAAATTACGACAACGTTCAGACACATGGAGCAAAGCGAGGCCCTCAAGAGCTACGCCGCCGAGAAACTGGAAAGGGTTAAGAAATATATTGACGAACCCATCACTGCCCAGGTTTATCTCACCGTGGAGAAGATTCGCCACATGGCAGAGGTGACCCTTACCGCCAAGGGGATCACCATGAAGGCCGCTGAAGAGACCAATGATATGTATGCGGCCATCGATGCCGTGGTGGACAAGATCGAGCGTCAGCTCCGCCGGTACAAGGAGCGTCTCAAAGACCACAAGCCGGCTGCTGACAGCCGTGCCCTCGAAGTGCAGAAGACCATCCTTACCGCCGAGAGCATCGACCAGCAGCAAGAGCCGGTAATCGTCCGGAGCACGACCATCACCGTCAAGCCGATGTCCGTTGAGGAGGCAGTCATGCAGATGGATCTCCTTCACAAGGACTTCCTTGTCTTCACCGACTCCTCAACCGAAGTCATCAACGTGGTCTACCGTCGCAAGGACGGCAACTACGGCCTCATCGAGCCGTCGCGCAAATAAGAGGGTGCGCCGCGCCGCCCCCTTGCGTGCACGGCGCACTTCCCTTTAACCGGGGCAGAGGAGGGGAATCACCCGTTGAACACTGTCAGTCTCTCAATAGAAGATCTCCTCAATGACTCGGAGTACGGTCTTGATCTTTCTCTTCTTGCGGGAGGACGAGGGGTCAGTCATCGGGTATCCAGTTCCCGTATCCAGAAGCCGGGCCTTGCCCTCACCGGGTACACTGACCACCTCCATCCGGATCGGGTACAGGTCCTCGGGAATACCGAAATATCTTACTTGCGCCAGCTCCACGAGGAACTGGCGACGATTTTCGTCGACAAGTTCTGTGAGTACCCGATTTCCTGCATCATCGTCACCAAGGGGCTCGATCCACCCCAATTCCTCAAGGATGCGGCCGAACGCGAAGCAATTCCCCTGCTGGTGACACCGCTGCAGTCGTCAACATTTATCTCGCTAATCACGAAGTTCCTTGAGGAGCGGCTTCTCCCCACGACCCACATCCATGGTGTCCTCGTGGATGTCCTTGGCGTGGGGTTGCTTCTGCTGGGGAAGAGCGGCATCGGTAAGAGCGAGTGCGCCCTTGATCTTGTCATACGCGGTCATCGGCTTGTGGCCGACGACGTGGTGTCTGTGAAGAAGAAGATGCCGGCAGCCCTTGTGGGGCAGGCGGCCGAGGCGATCCAGTATCACATCGAGATCCGGGGGCTCGGGGTTCTTAACATCAAGAACCTTTTCGGCGTATCCTCCATCCGGGAAAAGAAAATTATCGATATGGTGATCGAGCTGGTGGAGTGGGACCCTCAGCACGAATACGACCGGCTTGGCCTCGACGACGAGGTCTACACGATCCTCGATATCGAGCTCCCCTACATCAAGATTCCCGTCCGACCCGGGCGCAACCTAACCTCCATCATCGAGGTGGCGGCCCGCAATCATCTCCTCAAGGGAATGGGGTACCACTCGGCACGGGAGTTTCAGGAGAAGCTCATGGCACGGATGGAAGTTCGCCCCCTCGGGGATGAGGTGGAGTAGCCGATGCGTATTCTGGTTATCTCCGGCCTCTCCGGCTCGGGCAAGTCGACGGCCGTTCGCGTTCTGGAGGACGAAGGGTTCTTTTGCATTGACAATCTTCCGGTCCAGCTCTTCCCGACCATTATCGATCTGGTCCAGAAGGCCCAGGAGTCGGTGCCGGGGGTGGCCCTCGTCATGGACATCCGGGGGAGGGACTTTCTCAAGGGTTTCGAGAAGGTCTTTCAGGAGATCGACGGTGCGGGTCATGCCGTTGAGATCATCTTCTTCGATGCAACTGACGAAGTCCTGATCCGGCGCTTTTCGGAAACCCGCCGGCGCCATCCGGCCCTGGAGAGTGGTTCCGTCCCCGAGGGGATCCGCCATGAGCGAGATCAACTGGCGGGGCTCAGGCATCTTGCCACCCTCGTTATCGATACATCGGAGCTGAACGTCCACCAGCTCAGGGAGATGGTGCTGACACGGGTAAAGGGAGAGGCCGGTGCCCGGAAGATGACGGTCCACCTCCAGTCGTTCGGTTACCGGTTTGGAATCCCACTGGAGTCCGATCTGGTCATGGATGTCCGCTTCCTCCCCAACCCCCACTTCGTGCCGGAGCTTAAGCCTTTTACGGGACTCGACCCCCGCGTCCGGAATTTTGTTCTCGAAAAGCCCGAAACGGGCCAGTTTCTTGCCAGGTTCGAGAACCTTCTCGAATACCTCCTCCCTGCCTACCAACGGGAGGGGAAATCGTACCTTACGATTTCTATCGGCTGCACCGGTGGCAGGCACCGGTCGGTTGCCCTTGTGGATGAGCTTCAGGGGTTTTTCGCCCGAATGGGCATAGTGGTGAAGGTGAGCCACAGGGATATGGAAAAGGGATGAACAGATGATAGGATTGGTGCTCGTTACCCATGCCGGCCTTGCCGAGGAACTCCTCAGGGGGGCCGAGATGATCGTGGGTCACATTGAATCTGCCGAAGCTGTCGGCATCCGTCCGGGTGACCCGGCCGATGCGGTCATGGATAGCATTGCCGGCGCCGTGAAGCGCGTTTCCGAAGGTGGGGCGCTCATTATGACCGACATGTTTGGCGGGACCCCCTCAAACATGAGCCTTTCCTTTCTGGAGGCAAACCGGATCGAGGTGTTGACCGGCGTCAATCTGCCGATGGTTATCAAGTTTGCCTGCGAGCGGGATCGGGCTTCTGTTGCCGAACTGGCCACGTCCCTCAAGGAGTGCGGCCGCGAGAGTATCGCCGTGGCCGGCGATTATCTGAAATAATCAGGATTTACAGGGATTATCTGCAATGCTCGATCAGGATTTTACCATCGTCAACAAGCTTGGCCTCCACGCCCGGGCCTCGGCACTCTTCGTCAAGACTGCAAGCCGCTTTCGCGCCGATATAAAGATCGAGCGAGAGGGGATCGAAGTGAACGGCAAGAGCATCATGGGGATCATGATGCTGGCTGCTGCCAAGGGAACGGTTATCAAGGTCAAAATTGAGGGGGAGGACGAGGCCGAAGCGATGGCCGCGCTCGGAGAGCTCATAACCAATGGATTCGGCGAGGAATGACACAAAGATTTTCCGCGGGATTGAAGCCTCCTCCGGAATAGCCATAGGCACGGCGCGCATGACCGACCGCAGCCGCGTGGCGGTCACCGAGGTTTCCATCGGCGACGACGAGGTGGCGCAGGAATGCGCTCGCTTCCAAGCGGCCCTCCAGGACGCCCGCAATGAACTTCTTTCTATCAAAGAGCACCTTGCAGCGCGCCGCGGACCTGAACACCTCTATGTGGTCGATACCCACCTTCTGATCCTCGAAGACAGCATGCTGACCCGCGGTACCCTCGACCTGATTGCCGGCGAGCGGATCAATGCCGAAGCGGCCCTCAACCGCAACCTCCTTAAATTCAAAGAATTCTTTGCTGCCATCGAAGACGATTACCTGCGCGAGCGGGTCGGTGACGTGGAAACCGTCGTCGAGCGCATCATGCGCGCCATGGTGGGCAAGCGTCAGGAATGCATCGGCTCCATTGACGGCGGCAAGATCATCATCGTTGCCCACGATCTCTCACCCACCGATATTCTCCAGATCGACAAAGACAAGGTAATCGGCTTCATCACCGACCTGGGAGGGCGGACATCCCACACCGCAATCCTGGCCAGGGCGCTGGAGATTCCCGCCGTGGTAGGACTTGAGACGATCACCGGTGAGGATATTGACGGACTGCCGATGATCATCGACGGCACCGACGGCACGGTGGTCGTCAATCCCGACCTGCAGACTTTCCGTGATTACCTGCGACGCAAGCAGCACTACGACTATCTGGAGCAGGAATTTCTCAAGCTTCGGGACCTCCCCTCCGAAACCGCCGATGGCCATCGGGTCTGCCTGATGGGGAACGTGGAGTTTAGTGAAGAGATTCCGACGCTCAAGGGGCATGGGGGGGAGGGGGTCGGACTCTACCGGACCGAAATGCTCTACATGAATCGTCAGGGGCTTCCGGATGAGGAGGAGCAGTACCTTGCCTACTCCGCCATTGTCGAGGGGATGGCACCCCTGCCGGTTACCATCCGGACCCTTGATGTTGGAGGTGACAAGCTTGCCACCGACCTCCACCTGGAGGACGAGATGAACCCCGCCCTGGGGCTTCGCGCCATTCGCCTCTCGCTCCGCAAGCCCGATGTTTTCAAGACCCAGTTGCGGGCTATTTTGCGTGCCAGTTCCCGGGGGAAGGTTCGGATATTCTTCCCGATGATTTCGGGGATTGAAGAGGTACGCGCCGCCAAGGCCCTTCTGGAGGAGGCGAAGGGCGAACTTCGTGCCGCCGGGGTTCCCTTTGACGACGGCATTGAAGTAGGCATCATGATCGAGATCCCCTCGGCGGTTGTCATTGCCGACATTCTTGCCCGGGAAGTGGATTTTTTCAGTGTTGGCACCAATGACCTCATCCAGTACTCGTTGGCCATCGACCGGACCAACGAACATCTGGCGCACCTCTATCAGCCGCTGCACCCGGCCGTTCTCCGCTCCCTCCGCATGGTGGTCGATGCGGCCCATACGGCCGGAATTCATGCCTGCATGTGCGGCGAGATGGCGGGCGAGGCCCGCTATCTTCCGATCCTCCTTGGTTTGGGGTTCGACGAGCTCTCTATGACCGGTGTCTCCATCCCGAGGGTCAAGAAGGTGCTGCGCAGGGCAACCAGGGCCGACGCCGAGCAGCTCGTTGCCCGTGCGCTCGCTTTTTCCACTGCAGCTGAGGTGGAAGCCTACCTGAGCGGCGAGATTTCCGCACGGTATTCCGAGAGTTTTGACTGATTGTTGTTCGGTTTCTCCCTTGACAGCGGCCGCTGTCACCTTATACAATTCCCACTTTTAGAGACTACAAAACAGCCCAAATTTTCCTGTGAGGAGGAACAATCAGCGATGGAGATGAAGGACTATATTTTTACCTCCGAATCGGTTTCCGAGGGGCATCCCGACAAAGTTGCGGACCAGGTGTCGGACGCCATTCTCGATGCGATTCTCACCCAGGACCCCAAGGCACGCGTTGCCTGTGAAACTCTCGTAACCACCGGCATGGCGGTCATTGCCGGCGAGATCACTACGAGCGCAGTGGTGGACTACCCGAAGGTGGTTCGCGAAACCATTCGCGAGATCGGCTACAATGACTCGGCCATGGGGTTCGACTGGGAAACGTGCGCAGTCCTCGTCTCCATCGATAAGCAATCCCCGGACATCGCCCAAGGGGTCACCGAGGGGGAGGGGATGTTCAAGGAGCAGGGAGCCGGCGATCAGGGGCTCATGTTCGGCTACGCCTGCACCGAAACACCCGAGCTCATGCCGATGACCATCATCTATGCCCACAAACTGACCCAGAAGCTTGCCGAAGTTCGCAAGACCGGGGTATTGGACTTTCTTCGTCCCGATTCCAAGTCCCAGGTTTCCATCGAGTATGTGAACGACAGGCCGGTGCGGGTCGACACGGTGGTCATCTCCTCCCAGCACACGCCGGAAGTTTCCTATGAGACCATCAAGGAAGGGATCATCGAGGAAGTCGTCAAGAAGATCATCCCGGCGAACCTCATGGATGAGAGGACCCGTCTGCTCATCAATCCCACCGGCCGCTTTGTCATCGGCGGTCCCATGGGGGACTGCGGCCTGACCGGGCGGAAGATCATCGTCGACAGCTACGGCGGGCATGGCGCCCACGGCGGAGGCGCCTTCTCCGGCAAGGACCCCTCGAAGGTGGACCGCTCCGCTGCCTACATGGGACGTTACGTAGCCAAGAACCTGGTGGCCGCGGGCCTCTGCGAGAAGTGCGAGGTGCAGGTTGCCTACGCCATCGGCGTGGCCGAGCCGGTTTCGGTCATGGTTGATGCCGCCGGCACCGGCAAAATCCCTTCCAAGCGGATTGCCGAGATCGTCTGCGAAGTCTTTGACCTGCGTCCCCGTGCCATCATCGAGCAGCTTGACCTCCTCCGTCCCATCTACCGGAAGACCGCCGCCTATGGCCACTTTGGCCGCGAGCTCCCCGAGTTTACATGGGAGCGGACCGACAAGGTGGATATCATCCGTCAGAAGGCGGGAATCTAGTGAGTTAGTAGCGGGTAGCAAGAAGTGAATTAGTAAAAGGCCGGATGACATTGTGTCACCCGGCCTTTTCTTCTTTTTGAATCCTACTCCCTCACTCCCTCGCCGCCTTTTCTGCTGAACCGATACCCCAACCCCCGCACGGTCTGGAAATAGATCGGCTTGGCGGGGTTCGGCTCGAAGTACTTGCGTAGCCGCACGATGAAGTTATCGAGGGTCCGGGTCTCGGTGTCGGAGGAGTATCCCCAGACGTTCTCCAGTATCTCCCGTCGGGCAATGGCCTCCCCTTCCCGCTGGAAGAAGAGGGAGAGCATTTTCACCTCCAGTTCCGTCAGGTCGATCTCCCCCTGGGCGGTCCGGGCGTGGTAGGAGAGGAGGAATACCTCGTTGTCGCCGAAACGGTACGCCTCCTCTATGGGCTCCGGACGATACCACGAGGAGCGACGCAGCATGCCGCCGACCCTCAGCAGAAACTCGTTCAGGTTGAAAGGCTTGGTGATGTAATCATCGGCGCCGCTCTTGAGTCCCGTGATCCGGGCACCCTCATCTGAGCGGGCCGTGAGGATCAGGACCGGCACCCGACTGTCCATGGCCCGGATCCGTTCGCAGACAGCAAAACCGTCCATTCCCGGCAGCATGACATCGAGAATGATGAGAGCGAAGCGGTCATAGGCAAGCCGTTCCAGGGCCTCTTCGCCGCTCTCCACGTGACTTACCCGGTATCCATCTATCTCGAGGTTGAAGCATATCCCCCGGGCCAGGTGCATCTCGTCTTCCACCAGGAGTATATGGGGTTTTTCTTCGGTCATGGGGTGCCCCCCTTGCGGCGGGGGAGGGGGAAGCTGATGGTGAAGGTGGTTCCCTTTCCGACTCCCTCGCTTGTGGCAGTTACGGTCCCGCCGTGTTCCTTTACCACGGATTTGACGATCCAAAGCCCGAGGCCGGTTCCCCGGATAGCCTCGCCTGTGCTGCGGATGCGATAGAATTTTCGGAAGACATTCTTGAGGTCCTTCCTGTCGATCCCTTTGCCATTGTCCTGGAAGGACAGGACGCAGCGGTTTCCCTCCCGTTTCAGCGCTACGCGGATCTCCGGAGCACCGAAACTGTAAAGGATTGCATTCTCGAATAGATTGCGCAGAACCGTTTCCATCCCCTCCACATCGATGGCGGCCGAAATTTCTTTCTCAATATCGAGGATCACGCTTCCCCCTTCGGGGAGGATGTGGCGCTGCTGATCCATGTAGTTGGTTACCAGGGCTGAAAAGTCCACCACCGGGTACCGGGAAGCACGCCGCCGCTGTTCGATCTTGGCAACCATCAGGATATTGCTGGTGAGGTTGTCAAGGCGGTCGATGTCCACGAGCATGGTGTCGAGGAACCGCTCCAGCTTGTCAGGGGGGGGCTTGCGCAGACGGATCGTCTCCAGGTGGAGCTTGATGGAGGCCAATGGCGACTTGAGCTCATGGGTCGCCTGCGAAATGAAGTCCTGCTGTTCCTGATTCAGGTTAGACTGGCGGCGCCAGTAAATGAAGATGACGTAGACTCCCACCAGGATGAAGACGAGGAGCACCAGCCCCTCCACCAGCACCACCCAGTCGAAGCCGCGGCCCAGGAGTTCGGGGCGATAGCGCTCGGCCAGCTCCCGGAACTCCTTGTGGCGACCCACGAACCAGGTGATCCAGAAAAAGACCAGAAGCCCCCAGACAACCTGGATGCCGATCAGCGCCATGAGGGGATTGACGAGTTTCTTCAGCCATTTCATGGCATTTTGTGTAACACCCCCCTGACCCGTTTGCAAGGGGGGATTTCGTATGAACCTCGTTTTACAAAACTATTACACATGCTTTGGTTACGGCTCTGGTATGGTTACGCAAGTAGACGACACCGGCAGGGGGAGAGGAAAATGATCGGACCGATCACAATAGGCAAGCATGAGGTGAAGTATCCGCTTATCCAGGGAGGTATGGGAGTTCGCATATCGGGATGGAGGCTTGCTGGGCACGTGGCCAAGTGCGGTGGTGTTGGACTCGTGGCGTCTGCGGGGGTTACGCTCAACAGCGGGCTCTATACCGGCGCCAACTACCTGCAAACGAATCCCGAGGCGCTCAAGCTCGAACTGCGCAAGGCCTATGAGGTTGCCCCCGACGGCGTCATCGGTGTGAACATCATGGTGGCTCTCTCTGATTACGAAGATCTCGTCCGGGCCGCCATTGAGGGCGGTGCCAAGGTGATCGTCTGCGGCGCAGGACTTCCCATGACGCTCCCCGAACTGACCGCCCATGCTCCCGACGTGGCGATCGTGCCAATCGTCTCGTCGCTTCGGGCTGCCCAACTCATCGCCAAGAAGTGGGACAAGGGTTATGGTCGTCTCCCCGATGCGGTGGTGGTGGAAGACCCCGATACCGCCGGCGGACACCTGGGTGAAAAGATCGAAAACATCGGCAGCGGTGATTACGACCACTACGGCACCATCCGCGCCATCAAGGAATTCTTCCGCGCCGAATATGGCAAGGCCGTGCCGGTCATCGCCGCCGGCGGAATCTGGGATCGTGCCGACCTCCTCCATGCCCTTGCCGAAGGGGCTGACGGAGTCCAGATGGCAAGCCGCTTCGTGCCAACTGTCGAGTGCGATGCCGACGACGCCTACAAGCAGATGTACCTCGACTGCCGTCAGGAAGACATCGGCCTCATTATGAGCCCGGCCGGGTTGCCGGGGCGGGCCATTCTCAGCAACCAGGAGGGGATAGCCCTGTATGATCAGGTACATTCCAGCGAGTGCACCAACGGTTGCCTCAAGAAGTGTTCCTACAAGGAGACCGGCGAGCGGTTCTGCATCGTGAGCGCCCTCGACCGGGCCCAGCAGGGTGATATGGAGTCAGGGCTCGTCTTCTGCGGCACCAACGCCTGGAAGGCCGACCGGATCACCACCGTTCAGGAAATCTTCGACGAGCTCTTCGCAGCGGAGGCGGGTCAGGCAGAGAAGGCCGCCTGACATAGATTTTTCAGTGACATAACGAAGGAAGGGGCACCAATAGGTGCCCTTTTTTCATGAAAAAGGGAATTCGGCTTTGACCCCGCCGCGCCATAAATGCTATAAATCCCTTTTGCCGATGCGATTTGGAACAACCATAATTAACGGAGGATACAATGTCGACAACCATCACACAGACCGCGACCACCGGCGCGTTCACGGACTATCACGTACAGGACCTCTCCCTTGCCGCCTGGGGGCGCAAGGAAATGATCATCGCCGAAACCGAGATGCCGGGCCTCATGGCCATCCGCGAGGAGTACGCCGCCAGTCAGCCCCTGAAGGGAGCCCGCATCGCCGGCTCGCTCCATATGACCATCCAGACCGCCATGCTGATCGAAACCCTCACGGCCCTTGGCGCCGAGGTGCGCTGGGCATCGTGCAACATCTTCTCTACCCAGGACCACGCCGCTGCCGCCATTGCCGCAGCCGGCATCCCGGTCTTCGCTTACAAGGGTGAAACCCTTGAGGAGTACTGGGATTTCACCCACCGGATCTTCGAGTGGCACGACGGCGGCACCCCCAACATGATCCTCGACGACGGCGGCGACGCCACCCTTCTCCTGCACCTGGGGAGCGACGCCGAAAAGGACCCCTCCGTCATCGCCAATCCCACCTGCGAGGAGGAGCAGTTCCTCTTTGCCGCCATCAAGAAGCGCCTGGCCGAGAAGCCGGGGTGGTACTCGAAGACTGCGGCCGCCATCAAGGGAGTCACGGAAGAGACTACCACCGGTGTGCACCGCCTCTACCAGATGCACGAAAAGGGTAAGCTCAAGTTTCCGGCCATCAACGTCAACGATTCGGTCACCAAATCAAAGTTCGACAACATCTACGGCTGCCGCGAGTCCCTGGTGGACGGCATCAAGCGGGCCACCGACGTGATGGTGGCCGGCAAGGTGGCCGTGATCTGCGGCTACGGCGAGGTGGGCAAGGGGTGCGCCCAGGCCATGCGCGGGCTCCAGGCCCAGGTGTGGGTCACCGAGATCGACCCCATCTGCGCCCTCCAGGCCGCCATGGAAGGGTACAAGGTGGTCACCATGGAGTGGGCCGCCGACAAGGCCGACATCTTTGTTACCACCACCGGCAACATCAACGTCATCACCCATGATCACATGAAGGCCATGAAGCACAACGCCATCGTCTGCAACATCGGCCACTTCGACAACGAGATCGAGGTTGCGGCCCTCAAGCAGTACCAGTGGGAGAACATCAAGCCCCAGGTGGACCACATCATCTTCCCCGACGGCAAGCGGATCATCCTCCTGGCCGAGGGGCGTCTGGTGAACCTGGGGTGCGCCACGGGGCATCCCTCCTACGTCATGTCCTCCTCCTTCGCCAACCAGACCCTGGCCCAGATGGAGCTTTTCTGCAACCCCGGCAAGTACCCGGTGGGTGTCTACATGCTTCCCAAGGAGCTGGACGAGAAGGTGGCCCGGCTGCAACTCAAGACCCTCGGCGCCATGCTGACGGAGCTCACCGACGAGCAGGCCGCCTACATCGGCGTGTCGAAAGAGGGACCCTACAAGACGGATCACTACCGGTACTGAGCGCGCGCTTGCACCAATGATAAAGGCCGTCGGGATCGAATCCCGGCGGCCTTTTGTTATTCGTACGCATGTTGTGCTATCGGTCTGCCACCAACCCCTTCAACTCCTCGATCAGCTCCGCCAGAAAGTCGTACCCCTTCTGCCAGAAGTGGGGATCGGCCAGATCGATTCCCGCCGGTTTCACCGTGTCTGCCGGTGAGAGGGAGCCGCCGCTCTCCAGGATGCTGACATAGGTAGGGATGAACGCATCGCCGTCCTCCAGGTACTTCCGGTAGAGGGAGAGGACCAGGAGCTCGGCGAAGGTGTAGGAATAGCAGTAGAAACGGGCGTGGATGAAGTGGGAGATGTAGCTCCACCCCCAGCGGTAGGGCTCGATCATCTCCACCGCGTCGCCGTAGAGCTTGCCGTTCTCCTCCCACCACAGGTCGCAGAGCCGCGTTGCGGTGAGGAGCCCCTCCTTCCGCTCCTTGTGCATCCGCTCCTCGAAGCGGGTGAGGACGTTCTGGCGGAAGGTGGTGGCGATGATGTCCTCGATCTTGGCGCAGAGGAGGGCGATCTTCACTTGTGGATCGCTCTCGCGGGCAAGGAGGGAGCGGGTCAGGAGCATCTCGCCGAAGACCGACGCCGTCTCCGCCAGTGGCAGCGGTGCGTGGTAGTTGAGCATGGTCTGCTTCTGTGCCAGGACGAAGTGAAGCCCGTGCCCCAGCTCGTGGGCAAGGGTCGCCACGTCCCGCAGGTTGCCGGTGAAGTTCAGGAGCACATAGGGGGAGAGGCTCGGAGTCATCCCCATGCAGAAGGCGCCGCCGCTCTTGCCGGGGCGCGGCAGCACGTCGATCCGGCGCTCGGCGAAAAAGGCGGCGCAGATGTCGCGGAACCGGGGCTGAAACGCGCCGTAGGCCTCCAGGACTATTTCCCGGGCCTCCTCGAAGGTGTAGCGGCGGTCCGTCTCGCCCACCGGGGCGTAGACATCGGTGTTTTTCAGCTTCGGCAGGCCCAGAAGCCGCGCCTTGAGGTGGAAGTAGTCCCGGGCAAGGCCGTAGTTGGCCTCGGAGACATCCATGAGCCGGTTCACCACCTCTTCGGGGATCTCGTTCCCCAGGTTCGTGGGCTCCATGGGATGGCGATAGCTGCGGAGCTCCAGCTCCTGGCCATGGTCCAAGGCCACGGTGTTGAAGATGGCGCCGAGGGCGATTCCTTCCTCCTCGTGGCGCTTGAGGAAGGTGGCGAAGGCCCGCTCACGCACCGCCGCGTCAGGATGGTGGAGGAGGCCCAGGAGCTCCTCGCCGGTGAATTCCTGCTCCTCCCCCTCCAGTTCCATCCGGTAGCGGAAGGACGCTGACAGTTCGTCGAAGAGCCGGGTGAAGGCATCGGCCCCCGTGAGGTTCTTGAGCCTCAGGAGCTGCTCCTCCCGCTCAGTGAGGGTGTGGGGCTTGAATTTACGCACGCTCTCCAGGTAGTGGCGGTAGCCGGCAAGGCTCTCGGCAGCGGTTATCTCCGCGAAGCTCCCGTCAGGGATGTCCATGATCTCCAGGTCGAAGAACAGGAGTTCGCGCCCCATGAGGTTGCCGAACTCGGCGGTACGCTGGGAAAGCTTCTTGTGCTCGTCGTTCTCGGCGTCGGCGGCGAAGAGGAGATGGGCGTAGAGTTGGGGCTTTACGAGGATCTCCGTGAGGGCCTCGTAGCGCCGAAGCGCCTCCCGAAGCCCCGCTGCATCGAGGGAGGCGACCTTCCCTAGATAGGCCCCCCGGAATCCCTTCGCCTCGGCAGCCCCCCGGTTCAGGTCGGATTCGAGTTCCGGAGCGTTCGGGGCGGAATAGAGGGGATCGGTGTTCCAGAGCATGGCGGTGATGTCGGAAGTCATAGCGGTCCTTTCACGAAAAATGGGAGCTCACGTTGCGCTCCCATTCTGGATTACCACAGGGGAGGGAGAAATCAATAGAGTTTTTCGGCTAATCGAGGAATACTCACGGTGAAGATTTCTCCCGGTAATGGTTTCCGAGGACACTGCACCCATGATCGAAGACATGCCCATCGAACTCCCCATCGACGGAACCCTCGATCTCCACACGTTCCGGCCCGGTGAGGTGAAGGAGCTCGTCCCCGATTATCTTGCCGAATGTCGCAAGCGTGGCATCTACTCCGTTCGGATCATCCACGGCAAGGGGACGGGTTCCCTGCGCCGGACCGTGCATGCCATGCTGGAGCGCCTTGAGGTTGTGGCGTCGTTCCGCCTTGCGGGAGAGGACGCCGGCGGGTGGGGGGCGACGCTGGTGGAGTTGCGGAGGGAAGGAGGGTAGGCGATAGGGGAGGGGTAGTCTTCCGCAGATCACCCAACCCGTGTTTCTGTGTGAATCTGGTAGGGACCCGTGGTGTAGGAGCGGTAACAAATTTCCCCTGAATATTTCAGCAGAGCCTCCAGGCGGTCCCGGTTCACTGGGTGGGAAACGAGGGCAAGCGCTTTTTCAGCCGAAAACCATCCCACCTCTGGACTTTCGTCGCTCGGGGTCGGCTCGCCGTTCCGGTGGCGGGCCAGGAAGGTGAACACCAATGCCGGCGGCGTAGAGAGCTTCGACCAGACAGTAGCCAGGTGCTCCAGTTCCACTTCGATGCCGGTCTCCTCAAGCACCTCTCGGTGAACCGCTTCGATGAGACCCTCCCCTTCTTCCACACGTCCTTGCGGGATCTCCCACCCCCGCTTCACATGGCGGATCAGGAGGACCTGACCGTTGGTGTTCCTTGCCAAACAACCGACGACAACGGTGTGTTTCGGATTGTCCATGCTTTCCCCCTCCAAAGGAAAAGGCCCGCCGGAAGCGGGCCTTTCGTTGTTCATCGGTTTGAGGCTAGGCGCACTCGGAATACCCGCAGACCCGGCAGACGGCGCAACCACCTTCGTGCTCGACGATGCCGCCGCACTCGGGGCAGGCGCCCCGCTCGGGGGCAGTGGTTTCCAGCCCTACGTCGTAGCCTGCCGCCTGCATGTGGGCCTGGATCGCCTTGGCAACTGCGTCGGCGCAGGAGAGGACCTTGTTGTCGCCGAAGCCGGCGGGGAGGTGGCAGGAGATGCCGAGGAGCTGCTTGATCACCTGCCTGGCCTGGACGCCGCTGCGCCAGGCCAGGGACACCATGCGGCCGATGGCCTCGCACTGGGAGGAGGCGCACCCGCCCGCCTTCCCCATGGTGGTGAAGAGCTCGAAGAGCCCGGCCTTGTCTTCGTTGACGGTGACGTAGAGGGGGCCGCAGCCGGTCTGCATCTGGTAGGTCCACCCCTTGAGGGCCTTGGGGCGATCCCGCTTCACGGCCCGCTTGTCCTCGGTGTGGGCCACCTTCTCCTTCTCTTCCTTGGCGCCCGTGGAGAGGACCTGCTCGTCCCGGGAGCCGTCGCGGTAGATGGTAACCCCCTTGCACTCCAGCTTGTAGGCCAGGCGGTAGACCTTCTCCACCTCATCGATGGTGGCGGTGTTGGGGAAGTTGACCGTCTTGGAGACGGCGTTATCGGTGTACTTCTGGAAAGCCGCCTGCATGTCGATGTGGTCTTCCGGGGTGATGTCGTGGGCGGTCACGAAGACCTTGCGGATATCCTCGGGGATCTCCGGCAGGTCGTGAACAGTGCCGTGCTGGGCGATCTTCTGCATCAGTTCTTCGGAGTAGAAGCCCCGCTCCCGGGCCATCTCTTCGAAGATGGGGTTCACCTCCACGAGGATGTTCTTGTCGAGGACCTGACGCACGTAGGAGACCGCGAAGAGAGGCTCCACGCCGCTGGAGGAGTTGGCGATGATGGAGATGGTGCCGGTGGGGGCGATGGTGGTCACCGTGGCGTTGCGGATGGGCCCTTCGCCCGGCCGGTCATAGGTGGAACCGACGAAGTTCGGGAACGCTCCCCGCACGGCGGCCAGTTCGCGGGAGTAGGCGTGCCCCTCGTCGTTGATGAAGCGCATCACCTTCTCGCCCAGGCTGATGGCTTCCGGCGAGCTGTAGGGGATGCCGAGGAGGATCAGCATGTCGGCCCACCCCATGACCCCGAGGCCGATCTTGCGGTTGGCGCGGGTCATGTCGTTGATCTGGGGGAGGGGGTAGTTGTTCACCTCGATGACGTTGTCCAGGAAGTGGACCCCGAGGCGGATGACTTCCTTGAGGCGCTTCCAGTCCACGTCGCCATTTTTCACCATCTTGCCCAGGTTGATGGAGCCCAGGTTGCACGATTCGTAGGGGAGGAGCGGCTGCTCGCCGCAGGGGTTGGTGGACTCGATCTCGCCGACCAGGGGAGTCGGGTTGTCCCTGTTGAGCCGGTCCAGGAAGATGATCCCCGGCTCGCCGTTCTTCCAGGCCTGTTTCACGATGCGGCTGAAGACCTTGCGGGCGTTGAGGGTGCCGCAGGGCTTGCCGTCGCGGGGGTTGCGCAGATCGTAGTCGGCATCCCTCTCCACCGCTTCCATGAAGGCCTCGGTGAGCCCCACGGAGATGTTGAAGTTGTTCAGCTGCTTCTGGTCATCCTTGCACATGATGAAGTCCATGATGTCCGGATGATCCACGCGGAGAATCCCCATGTTGGCGCCGCGCCGGGTCCCCCCCTGTTTGATGGTCTCGGTGGCTGCGTCGAAGACCCGCATGAACGAGATAGGGCCGCTGGAGATGCCCGATGTGGAGCGGACCACGTCGTTGGCCGGCCGCAGCCGCGAGAAGGAGAAGCCGGTGCCGCCGCCGGACTTGTGGATGAGGGCCGTGTACTTGACCGCGTCGAAGATATCCTCCATGGAGTCGCCCACCGGCAGAACGAAGCAGGCGGAGAGCTGACCCAACTCGCGCCCCGCGTTCATAAGGGTGGGGGAGTTGGGGAGGAACTCGAAGGAGGTCATCAGGTCGTAGAACTTCTGGGCAAGGGCCTTGGTGTCGGCCTTCTTGTCGAAGTTGCGGTCAGCAACGGCAATGGCCTCGGCCACGCGCCGGAACATGTCGGCGGGGGTTTCG
>CAJPFF010000027.1 GCA_905339345.1 Geobacteraceae bacterium
GCCGTGTCCCAGGTCGGCACCGACGGGGCCGGCCAGGTCCTCATGAAATATGTCGGCGAGCAGCTGGGGATGGGGGCCGTGGTGGGGCTCGCCATTGGGCTGGCCGGCGGAGTGCTCCTGGGCACAGCCCGGCGGAAGGAATGGATGGCCGAATCGGTTCAGCAGCTTGGCCTGGTGAGCTTGCCCATTCTCTCTGTTCTGGCGTGCGAACCTGTTGGCGGCAGCATGTTCATCGCCGCCTATGTGGCCGGCCTGGCCGTTCAGTTTGGCTATCCTGATGCCAGCGCCCACAGCGTCGAATTCACCGAGGGGTGGGGACAGTTGCTCGACTACTTCGTCTTCTTCCTGTTCGGTCTGTTCGTGGCATTGGCATTGGGCCGCTTCAACATCGTCCACATGCTGTATGCCGTGATCAGCCTCACGGTGGTGCGGATGGTCCCCGTGGCGATCGCCCTGGCAGGAACCCGCCTGAGTTCAGCCACCGTCCTGTTCATGGGATGGTTCGGCCCCCGCGGCCTTGCCTCCATCGTGCTGGGGCTCGTCTTCCTGGAAGAGGAGGCACGGTTGCCCGGAGAGGAAACCATCAAGCTGGCAGTCATGGCGACGGTCATGCTCAGCATTTTCGCCCACGGCTTCAGCGCATTGCCCGGCATTGGCCTCTATGCCCGCACGGTGGCGACGCTCGATGCCACAACCCCTGAAAAGAGGGAATAACGTCTGAGAATGGAGGTGGACACCCATGATCAGGAAGCGCCATGTTTCAAGCCTCGTTATGGTCGTGCTTCTCGCGCTCCTCACCGGCTGCGCGACGCTCGGACCGGGGACCATCGCCCGGGACCGCTTCGACTATACCACCTCCGTCGCCGACTCGTGGAAGCGGCAGATGCTCCTCAACATCGTCAAGATTCGCTATGGCGACGCCCCGATCTTCCTCGACGTGGCCTCCATCATCAACCAGTACTCCCTGGAGGGGGAACTAAACGCCTCCTTCGGCTGGCAGTTTCCGACGGCCGGCAGCAATAACCAGCGGGTTGGCGGATCAGGCCGCTACTACGACCGCCCCACCATAACCTACACCCCCCTGACCGGTGAGAAATTCGCCCGGAACCTGATGACGCCCGTGGCCCCCGCGACGGTCATGAGCCTGATTGAAGGGGGTTACCCCATAGACCTCGTTTTCCGGATTCTCGTCCACTCGGTCAATGGCATCCAGAATCAGTTCGGGGGTTCCGCGCGGATGCGCAAAGCCGATCCGGAATTCTATACTCTCCTTGAGAAACTCCGTCAGAACCAGACAGCAGGAAATGTCGCCCTGCGGGTGAAAAAGACGGAAGACCGCGCCGCCCTGGTCATGGTCTTTCGAAAGCGAGTGGACAAGGAGACTGAAGAAACAGCGAAAGAGATACGGCGGATACTCGGCCTCAAGGAGAGCGGCGGAGAATTCAGGGTCGTCTACGGGTCAGCGCCGAGCAACGATGAGGAGATCGCCCTGCTGACCCGCTCGATCATCGAAATTCTCAGCGACATTTCCTCAACCGTCGAAGTCCCTGAAGAACATGTGGCCGAAAAGCGGGTGCCCCCGACCAAGGAGCCCGAAGGTGAGGGAATCAAGGGACCGATGATACGGATCTTCTGCTCCAAAGCGAAGCCCGGTGACGACTTCGCCGCCGTGCCGTACCGGGACCGCTGGTTCTGGATAGACGATCGGGATTACCAGTCGAAAAAGCTCTTCTCGTTCCTGATGTTCGTGATGACCCTCACCGAGACCGGCGGCAAGGAAGGTGCGCCGATCGTCACGATCAGTGCGGGGGGATGAGCCATACGGTGATTCAAGTCATCGTGAACACGGAATCCGAATTCGGTCTCGTGACTTTTTACAGGCTGTTGAAAAACATCGAGAGGAGGCCGGGATGCTAGGCGCAAGCAAGCGAAGAAGCGAGGAGGATGGTGTGATTAGCGCGCGGAACCTGAAATCCTACACATAAATATTGAGTATCGCTCCCTTGCGCCTTCGTTCGACCCTGGGGGACCTGACCGGGTCAACCCCTATTCGTACCCACCCGCTGGATCGCTCGAAAGCTACGATCCTGCCATCTTCAATCAGGGGTTCAAGACTCGTATCGTCTACCGTACCAAAAGACTTATCTTCATACTGTACGCGGATAAGCATCAGAACGACCTCCGTGTCGCATCCATCAAAGGTTACTGTTTTGCTGCTCTCCCTTTTCAACCACTTTCCTCCCGGCATCCGCACCTGTTCGATCAGCTTCAGGCCACGGATATCCACAATCTCGTACACGCAGACTACGGGCTCAAATTGCGAGAGCTCTATGGCTTCCAGAATTCGTGAAAATAGAGTGGAGCGAAAATGACGCTGCATCTCCCCGAGAGTCTGCCACAGTTCCACAGAAACTGTGTTCGCATCGTCCCCGAACTCTTCGAGAATGCAGCAGTTCAGGCAGCTCGCGGCCACCTGGGTAGGCCCATTCATGGAAAGGAGGATATCCAGGATCTCCTGTCACTTTTCAGGGAGCGGTGAGATTTTAAACATTATCAGACTCTCATGCTCACACCCAATCCGAGATTTGTGCCAATGGCAGGATTGAAGGCAAATATATTTAAATCTCTTTAAATGCAGCGGAGTATCTAGAAAAAAATAGTGGCGGGAATGACCCGCGTGGTTCGGCAAGTCGATATTTCAACCTTTGGTCGACATATCGACCAAAACGCACCAATGCCAGCCGAAATCGCTTTGAATTACAGCTCTATAACAGCCCGTTACAGGGTGATTCCCCTTTAATTTCTCATGGCATGAATCTGGGATACTATTCCGTAACTAATTGTGGCGCTCAGGCCATCAATCTTCCACCCGGCCCGACGTCCGCAATTCCCTGACCTTACAATGCTTAAAAAACAGGATTGACAAGCTCATGAATCTGACCAAACCGAAATTCAGCCTACTGCACATTGAAGACGATCCCAGTCTGGTAAAACTCGTCAAGATTGCCTTCGGGAAATTCGGCTTCAGCGGTGAATCCATGTCAGCGGGAAGTGTGAACGAAGCTCTCGAACTGCTCAACGCGAGAGAACGTGCCGGTGAGCCATTCAACCTGATCCTGACGGATATTCAGCTTCCCGACGGCACAGGGCTGGACCTGATCCGCGAAGTTAGGTCAAGCCCCTACTGGCGGCTTACTCCGGTCATCGTTCTTTCCAGCGAGGTGGCTCCGGGAACGATCGACAGTGCCTACACGCTGGGAGCCAACTGCTATGTGCCCAAGTTATCCAGGGGCACGCGAATACTGGACTCGCTGAAGGCCCTGTATGAATGCTGGATGGAGAGGGCGATTCTACCTCAAAGCCATCCCATCGATCGGGTGCAGGACCTTCTCGCCAAGGGCGTCGCCCTGCGGACCCGTACCGCCGACTTCTACATGGGCCTTGCCCGTGTATTCGAGGCTGTGCCCGAAGAAGAGGGATTCTGGCTTGACCGTGCCCTGTACGAAGGGAATATCTCGAACCTGCTTGGATTTTTTCGGGGGAGCCTTAGAGGGGCAGATCCCCCCCTGAAGCTTTTGGAACACATAGACACCATGCAGGTCCGGGTCAGGGGTGCCCTGGCCCTGGCTGAAAATCATTTCAAGGAGAATTCCGTCCCCTCTCCCGTAGAGGCATACCGATGGGTCCTCGAAATTATGGATGTCCTTGACGAGGAGATTTTTGCAAAGGTTCTCGGCTTGCTCTTTCCCAGGGAACCGGTGGCTACGGGTGCCCTCATGGCTCGCGCGGCCGGCCAAATGCGGGACCTGGCGGCCCGTGTACTGGAACGGACAGAAGAGCCGCAGCTCCATGTCAAGGCGGCACGATTGCGTGCCTGGGCCGACCGCTTGAATGAGGGTGTACCTGGAAGTCAGATCTGACGGGCATAGAGTTCCCGATATGTAGTGCCCAGCAGCTCAATGAGTGTTTCCAGTCCAAGGGATGGGGGCCGACCATCCCCCGTAAGATGACCACCGGCAAGGGTAATCAGATAGACCGCAGCGGACAGTAACAACAAAGGAGTCGGACCATGAAGATTCTCGGCACAATTCTTCCGATGATGAACTGGCTCCCTTCCTATCAAAAGGATTGGCTCCGCTACGACCTGGTCGCCGGGCTTACGGCAGCGGCGGTGGTCATCCCCAAGGCGATGGCCTATGCCGCCATCGCCGGGCTCCCGCTGGTGGTCGGTCTCTACACCTCCCTCGTGCCGCTGGTGGTGTATGCCGTGATGGGTACCTCACGCCCACTGAGCGTCACCTCCACCTCCACCATCGCCATCCTGGCAGCCGGCGCCCTCGGCCAAGCGGTTCCCGGTGGCGATGCCGCCTCGCTGGTGGCGGCGTCAGCCACGCTGGCGCTCCTGGCGGGCGCGTTCCTGGTGCTGGCCGGCCTGCTTCGCCTCGGCGTGGTGGCAAACCTCATCTCCGACCCGGTGCTCACCGGTTTCAAGGCGGGCATCGGTGTAGTCATCGTGCTGGACCAGCTTCCCAAGCTCCTGGGGATACATATCACCAAGGCCGGATTCTTCCGTGACATCCTGTCGATCGGCAAACATCTGCCGGAGACGTCCCTCCCTACCCTTCTGTTCGCCTTGGCGATGCTGGCCCTCATGCTGGGCCTCGAGCATTTCGCACCACGGGTGCCGGCGCCGCGGGTCACCGTGGCAATCGGCATTGCCGCCGCCTACTCCGCCGGTCTCGACAAGGCGGGCATCGCCCTGGTGGGAACGGTTCAGGCGGGACTCCCCTCCTTCGCCCTTCCCAACCTCTCCCTGGTGGTGCATCTCTGGCCCGCAGCCCTGGGCATCGCCCTGATGAGCTTCGTCGAAACGGCAGCTGCTGGTCGCGCCTTTATCAGGCGGGGCGACACGCTCCCCGACGCGAACCAGGAACTGGTGGCTACCGGCATGGCCAACCTCGCCGGCAGTCTCTTCCACATCATGCCGGCCGGCGGGGGGACATCGCAGACGGCGGTGAACGATGGCGCGGGAGCCCGGAGCCAGGTGGCAGGGCTGGTGACTGCCGCGGTTGTCGTGGCCACCCTTCTCTTCCTTGCCCCCCTTTTCGGACTGATGCCCCATCCGACCCTGGCCGCCGTCGTGGTGATTGCCAGTGTCGGCCTGATCAGCCCGGCAGAATTTCGTGCCATCCGGCAGATCCGGTCCATGGAATTTCGCTGGGCCCTCATTGCCGTGGCCGGCGTGCTGCTGCTCGGCACCCTGAAAGGCATCCTCGTGGCGGTGCTGGTGTCGCTGGTGGCGCTCATAATCCGCGCCAACCGTCATCCCCTCCTCGTCCTGGGACGCAAGCCCGGCACCAACGTATTTCGCCCCCGCTCGCCGGAGCATCCGGAAGACGAAACATTTTCTGGCCTCCTGATGCTGCGGCCTGCAGGGGCGATATACTTCGGTAACGCCCCGACCCTTGGTCAGAAGATGCGGGGGCTGATCGACGAGTACACCCCGAGGGTGGTTGTCCTGGAGCTGAGGGCGGTGCCCGATCTGGAGTTCACCGCCCTCAGGATGCTGACCGACGGCGAGGAGAAGCTGCGCGAGGCCGGGACCGTGCTCTGGCTGGTGGCGCTGAATCCCGAGGTACTCGCGGTTGTCCAGAATTCACCTCTGGGAGCGCGATTGGGCCGGGAACGGATGTTCTTTACCCTGGAACAGGCGGTGGATAAGTATCAGCGAGAATGCCGATAGGAGGGTGAAACCATGGCGGAGCAGAAATTCATCGACGTCACGGAACAGAAGCGGCTCAATGATGCGCGCGAAGCGGGTATCCCCTGGAAAAAATGGGGACCCTATCTCAGCGAGCGGCAGTGGGGAACGGTCCGGGAAGACTACAGCGAGGACGGCAACGCCTGGGACTATTTCACCCACGACCAGTCTCGCTCGCGGGCCTACCGGTGGGGCGAGGACGGGCTGGGTGGGATCAGCGATGACAAGCAGCGGCTCTGCTTCGCCCTGGCCCTCTGGAACGAGCGGGACCCCATCCTGAAAGAGCGCCTCTTCGGGCTCACCAACAGCGAGGCGAACCACGGGGAGGATGTGAAGGAGTACTACTTCTACATCGACAGCACCCCCACTCACTCCTACATGAAGTACCTGTACAAGTACCCGCAGCGCGAATTTCCCTACCGCGACCTGATCGAGACGAACCGGGGCCGGTCGCGAGAAGAGTTCGAGTACGAACTGCTCGACACCGGGGTGTTCGACGACGACCGGTATTTCGACGTGTTCGTGGAATACGCCAAGGAAGGCCCGGAAGACGTGCTGATCCGGGTCACTGTGCACAATCGTGGTCCGGAAGCGGCCCGGCTTCGACTGCTGCCGACCCTCTGGTTCCGGAACACCTGGTCCTGGGGCGGGGACGATCCGAAGCCTTCCCTCCGCCAGGTGGCGCCGGGTGCCATGCAGGCCTCCCACCATGAACTGGGCGAGTACTGGCTCTACTGCGATGGAGCCCCGGAATTGCTCTTCACTGGGAACGAGACCAATACCCAGCGGCTCTGGGGCCAGCCCAGCGCCTCACCCTACGTCAAGGATGCGTTCCATGCGTATCTCATCTCGGGCCAGGGCGAGGCGGTGAATCCCGCCAAGGAGGGGACCAAGGCCGCGGCCCACTACCTGCTCGACGTGCCCGCCGGCGGCAGCCAGACGGTCCGCCTGCGGCTCGCGGCCGCCCCGGTGGACAACGCCTTCAGCGGCTTCGAAAAGGTGTTCACCAGCCGGATCGGCGACGCGGACGAGTTCTACCAGCGGATCACGCCGAAATCCCTGAGCGAGGATGAGCGCCGGGTGCATCGTCAGGCCCTGGCCGGGATGCTCTGGAGCAAGCAGTTCTACTACTTCGACCTGGAGCAGTGGCTGATGGAGCACAAGAGCCATCCGCTGCTCCAGGCAGACCCGCACAACGTACGGAACATGGAATGGTTCCACATGCTGAACGCCGACGTGATCTCCATGCCGGACAAGTGGGAGTATCCGTGGTATGCGGCCTGGGACCTGGCCTTCCATACGACCGCCCTGGCACTGGTGGATTTCGATTTCGCCAAGGAGCAGCTGCTGCTGATGCTGCGCAATCTCTATTTCCACCCAAATGGCCAGATTCCCGCCTACGAGTGGAACTTCAGCGACGTGAATCCGCCGGTGCACGCCTGGGCCACGCTCTACCTCTATAAGATGGAGCGGACGCTGGGCCGTGCGGACCTGCGGTTCCTGGAGCGGTCCTTTCAGGGGTTGATGCTGAACTTCAACTGGTGGGTGAACCGGAAGGACCCTGCCGGCCGCAACGTCTTCGCCGGGGGCTTTCTGGGGCTGGACAACATCGGCGTGTTCGACCGGAGCGCCCAGCTGCCGACGGGGGGATCGCTGGAGCAGGCGGACGGGACGGCCTGGATGGCGTTCTACTGCCAGTGCATGCTGGAAATGGCCCTGATCCTGACCGAATACGACCCGATGTACGAGGAGATCGCCTTCAAGTTCATTCAGCATTTCATGTGGATTTCCTACGCCATGGACCGCATCGGCGAGAATAAGGACGAGATGTGGGACGAGGAAGACGGGTTCTTCTACGACCTGCTGAGGCTGCCGGACGGCCAGGCCATGCGGTTGAAGGTGCGGTCGCTGGTGGGGCTGCTGCCGCTCTGCGCGTCCACGGTGTTCGAGGGGGATTATCTGACGCGCTATCCGAAAATGGCGGAGATGATCAACATGTTCCGGAAACGGCATCCCGACCTGGTGAACCACGTGGCACCCACCGACGAGGGGTTCATCGGCCATAAGGATCGGCGTCTCCTGTCGATCCTCAACAAGAAGAAACTCACGCGAGTGCTCGGGTACATGCTCGACGAGAATGAGTTCCTGGGGCCCCACGGGATCCGCTCCCTCTCACGCCATCACCTGGAGCATCCGTTCCTGTTCCGGGTGGGCCACGAGGAGTTCAAGGTGCAGTACCTGCCGGGGGAATCCAATACCGGGATGTTCGGCGGGAACTCCAACTGGCGGGGTCCGGTCTGGATGCCGGTCAATGCGCTGATCATCCGGGCGCTGTTGAACCTCTACAGCTTTTACGGCGACAAATTCACGGTGGAGTGCCCGACCGGGTCAGGCCGGCAGATGACGCTGTTCGAGGTGGCGCAGGAGATCTCCCGCCGGCTGGCCGGCACGTTCCTGCGGGATGCCCATGGGCGGCGGCCGGTCTACGGCGGGACGGCAAAGTTCCAGGACGATCCGCACTGGCGCGACCTGATTCTGTTCTATGAGTACTTCCACGGTGACAACGGGGCGGGGCTCGGGGCCAGCCACCAGACGGGGTGGACCGGTCTGGTGGCCCTCCTTCTGGACGTCTTCGGGCGCCTTGACGCCAAAAACCTTCTGGAGACTGAGCGCGGTCGAACCGTTGCCCGACTCTTCAAGGAGCAGGTGGGGGGGGAACAGGCCGGGAAATGAGGGAGCGACCAGGCTCGTTGATGAGCGGCTACTAACACACAGATTGTCGGAAAGGAGCTCTATCATGGGCGCTGCTAAAAAAGACAAAAAGAAGAAAAAGAACGTAGCCATTGAAGAAACCGGCAAGAAACTCGACACCACGGGTGCCGACGAGACATCGGCTGATGAGCCGGGGAAGAAGCTCAAGAACAAGGCTTACGAGCAAGAACTGGCCAAACTGCACGTGGAACTGGTCAAGCTCCAGGAATGGGTCAAGCTCAAGGGGCTCAAGGTCTGCATCGTCTTCGAGGGGCGAGACGGCGCCGGCAAGGGGGGGACCATCAAGGCGATCACCGAGCGGGTAAGCCCGCGGGTATTCCGGGTGGTGGCGCTCCCCACGCCGACGGAGCGGGAGAAGTCCCAGATGTATGCCCAACGCTATATCCCCCATTTCCCGGCAGCCGGCGAGGTGGTCATCTTTGACCGCAGCTGGTACAACCGGGCGGGTGTCGAGCGGGTAATGGGCTTTTGCACCGAGGCGCAGTCAAAACGCTTTCTTGAAGTTGTGCCGCTCTTCGAGAAGATAATGGCCGAATCCGGGATCATCCTGCTCAAGTACTGGCTGGAGGTGAGCCCGGAGGAACAGACCCGCCGGCTCAAGGGTCGGGTCGATGACGGGCGCAAGATCTGGAAGCTCTCCCCCATGGACCTCAAGTCCTATAGCCGCTGGGATGACTATACCCGGGCACGCGACGAGATGTTTGCGGCGACCGACACGCCCTGGGCTCCGTGGTATGTGGCCAATTCCGAGAACAAGAAACAGGTGCGGCTGAACATTATCAGCCACCTGCTCAGCAAGGTCCCGTACGAGGAGTTGCCGCGGGAAAAGGTGAAGCTGCCGGAGCGAAAAAAACTGAATAAATACCAGTCGCCCGACTATCCGTTCAAGTACATACCCGAGAAATTCTGAGCGGTTTCTCCGTGGGCCGATGAGAACAAGAGAAAGGGCACACTCTGATACATGATGAATTACTGGCGCGCGATGCCGAAATCGGAATCATAAGCCGGTCACGAGAATTCTTCAGAGAGGACACCCGATGAACGATCCAAATCTTGACTTCACCATCAAGCGACTCGGTTCGTGCCACGCTTCATCACCAATGGAGGGGGGACGATTCACGGGCGACGATGAGCGAATCCTGTACCACAGCAGTCCTGCCGAAGTCAGGCGGCACTTCGAGGAGGGCAAGGAGCCCCCGACCCTGGAACTGGCCGGGCCAAGGGAGCGGCTCTTCTTCGACCCGGGGGCCATCGCCTGCGGCATCGTCACCTGCGGCGGCCTCTGCCCGGGGATCAACGACGTGATCCGCGCCGTGACCCTGAGCCTCCACCACCACTACGGGGTCAAGCGGGTCTACGGTTTCCGCTACGGCTACGAGGGGTTGGTGAAGCGCCTCGGCCACCCCCCGCTCCATCTCACGCCGGCGTCTGTGAGCCAGATCGGCGAGCTGGGAGGGACAATCCTCGCCTCCTCCCGGGGACCCCAGGAGCCGGCGGAGATGGTGGACTATCTGGCGGAGCTGGGGGTCGGCATCCTCTTCGCCATCGGCGGCGACGGCACCCTGAAGGGGGCCGGGAAGATCGCTGCGGAGGCGGCCCGCCGTGGCCACCCCCTGAGCGTCATCGGCATCCCCAAGACCATCGACAACGACATCTCCTTCGTCCAGAAAACCTTCGGTTTTGAGACCGCCGTGGCCGAGGCCCACCGGGCCATCTACGCGGCCCACACCGAGGCCACCGGGGCCCGCAACGGCATCGGCCTGGTGAAGCTGATGGGGCGTGATTCGGGCTTCATCGCCGCCTACGCGGCCCTGATCGACAGCCAGGTGAACTACTGCCTGGTTCCAGAGGTCCCCTTCACCCTTGCCGGTTTCCTGCGGAGCCTGGAGGAGCGCCTTGCACGGCGCGGCCACGCGGTGGTAGTGGCGGCCGAAGGGGCCGGCCAGGAGCTGCTGGCGGCCACGGCGGAGCGCGACGCCTCGGGGAACGTGAAGCTCGGCGACATCGGCACCTGGCTGCGCGACGCCATCAAGGGGCATTTCAACAGTCGCAGAATGGAGTGCAACCTCAAGTACATCGACCCCAGCTACATCATCCGCAGCCAGCCGGCCAACCCACACGACTCGGCCCTCTGCCTGCTCCTGGGCCAGAATGCCGTCCATGCCGGCATGAGCGGCCGGACCAACATGGTGGTGGGGCTCTGGAACCACCAGATTACCCACGTGCCGATTCCCCTGGCGACCCGGCAGCGGAAGAAGATCGACCCCGACGGGTGGCTCTGG
>CAJPFF010000028.1 GCA_905339345.1 Geobacteraceae bacterium
GGATGCCGGCTATCGGCAGTACACCGTGCGTGAGGTCGAGATCCTGCGCTTCATCCGCCAGTCGCGTTCGATGGGATTCTCGATGAAAGACATCGCGCAGCTGCTCGAGCTCTCGGCCAACAACCACCGCGAGAGCCGGGATGTGAAGTCGCTTGCACAGCAACACATCGCCGAGCTCGATAACAAGATGCAAGAGCTCGCACAGATGAAGGCGGCGTTGGAGCGGCTCGCCGCCGGCTGCCACGGAGATCACCGGGCGGCGTGCCCCATCCTCGAAGGGCTGTCGAAGCCGAGTACGCCTGCCAACGCCGCACCCGCGGCACCCCGGAAGGCCAAGACGCGCGCCCCCGCCCAACCGAACGCCCAGCCGACCCCACTCGGACTGGACGCTTGGATGCATAACCTCACGCGAATCGCCGCATCGCAACACGCGTAACGCGCCTCAACCGTACCGGAGATCGACGTGGACCGCCTCAGATCACTGGAGATCTTCAAGACCGTTGCCGACAAAGGAAGCTTCGTTCGTGCGGCCGACACCCTCGACCTGTCGACAGCCGTCGTGACGCGGGCGGTGCAGGAACTCGAGAAGATGCTGAGCATCCGCCTGCTGCAGCGTTCGACCCGGCGCGTCTCGTTGACCGTGGAAGGCGAAGCCGTTCTGGAACGTACCCGAAGCCTGCTCGACTCCTTCGACGAACTCACGGCGCGCAGCAGCGAGGGCGCGTCCGAAATCGCCGGCGAAGTCCGATTCACGGCGCCCGCGTCGTTCTCTGCGCGGTTGGGACCGGTGCTGGCAGAGTTCAACGCTCGACGAACTTCTCGACCATGATTGCCTGGTTCACGGCAGCACGGGCCGAGAGTCCACATGGCCATTCGAGCACCCGGTCACGCAGCGGCCGGTCACGCCCGCGGTTCGCGGCTCGCTTTGGTCCAACAATGTCGAGGCGCTGATGGGTGCCGCGGTGCGCGGGTCCGGGCTCGCGCTGCTCCCGCATCTCCTGGTGAAGGGCGCAATCGCGCGTGGCGAGCTTCAGCCGGTGCTGAGCAACTGGCCGTCTCCGCCGCTCCCTCTCTTCCTTGCCTACACCTCCCGTCGCAACCAGCATCTGCGGGTTCGCAAACTCATAGACCACTTGATCGAGACGCTCCCGAGCGTCTTGGAGATCGACCGCAGCGCGGGTCAAGAGATGGCATCCGCCCGGGTGGACCGGGTTTCGGACGTCGCCGAGGCATGAGCGCAAGGCGGCAAGGCCGGGCCCGCTAAGTCCCGGGTGCGGAGCGTCGCTGCAGCATGGCTTCCATCTGCGCGATTTCCGCGGTCTGGGAGCGCACGATGTCCTTGCAGAGCGCCACGAGCTCCGGGTCGGTGATCGCGGCCTCCCTGCACATCAGGATCGCGCCTGAGTGGTGCGGGATCATCGATCGGAGGAACTCTCGATCCCCGATTCCTGCCTGAGTGCGCATCGCCACGAAGCTGGCGACGAACACAGCCGCGGCGGCGGCCATCGCTGCAAGGTTCACGCGTCGGTTCGGAAACATCGAACGCATTGCGACCATCATGATGATCGCCATCGGCGCGACCATCATCAGCGTCATGTAGACGTTGTTCAGGTTCAGCCGCAAATGCCGCCCCGTGGCGATCATCGTGTACATGACGAAGTACATCACGACGAAGTCGACCGCCAGCTCGACGGCCAGGCGGGCGTAGTGCCCCCCGTGTTTTCGCTCGGCATGTTCTTGCATAGGCGCCTCCTGGTTTGGTGCCATCTGTGCCCGACGGGAGGCACGACACCCCGGGATTGCAGCAAGACAGGTGCCTGCTTGCTCAAGTGGCACCCGCGTTCGATCAAGCTTGCCGCAACGGCAATGTCAACCTGTGCCCGCCCACGCAGCAACGCTGAAGGGCAGGCTTCTCGACAGTAGCGTTGACCTTCCCACCACGGGAAGGCCAAGCATGGCGTCACTTCAACAAGGAGACCGCCATGCCCCAAC
>CAJPFF010000029.1 GCA_905339345.1 Geobacteraceae bacterium
AGGGTCTTGCAGATAGCTTTCGGCAAGGCGCTTGATCTCGGGCGAGAACGTGGCCGAGAAAAGCAGCGTCTGGCGCTGCTTGGGCAGGTAGCTCAGGATGCGCTGCAGGTCGGGCAGAAAGCCGATGTCCAGCATGCGGTCGGCTTCGTCGAGCACGACGTACTCGACCTGGTTGAGCACCGCGTTCTTGGCCTCGATGTGGTCGAGCAGCCGCCCCGGCGTGGCGATCAGCACCTCCACGCCCTTCTTCAGTTCGGCCGTCTGCGGCTTCATGTCGATGCCGCCGAAGACGACCGTGGCGCGAAGCTTGGTGTGCTTGGAGTAGGTCTTGACGCTGTTGGCCACCTGGTCGGCCAACTCGCGCGTCGGCGCCAGCACCAGCGCGCGCACCGGGTGGCGGGCGGGCGACATGCTCGAGTTCTCGTGCTTGAGCATCTTCTGCAGCAGCGGGATGGAGAACGCGGCGGTCTTGCCCGTGCCGGTCTGGGCGGCGCCCATCACGTCGCGGCCCGCGAGCACGATCGGGATCGCCTTCTGCTGGATCGGCGTCATCGTCATGTAGCCGGAGTCGGCCACCGCGCGAAGCAGCATCGGGTCGAGCGGAAGGGTGTCGAAACGGGCCGGCGTCGGGTTGGCGGGCTCCGCGCTGGCGGCTTCCAGAGGGCGCGCCTGAGTGGATTCGGTCATCCGGCGATTATCGCCGCCTTGAGAAAAGGCACTACCGTACGGCTCAACGCCGAACAATCAGCCAGCTCGGGACCTTGAAGCGAACAATGCTCGCATACAGGAAGGTGTAGGTCGCGGCGAACAGCACGATGAACGCCCCGAGGACCAGCGAGTTGTTCCAGAACAGCATGGCGGGCACCACCGACATCATGCAGAGCAACCACAAATACGGCGCGGTCATCGAGTTTCGCTTGGTCAGCACCTTGGCCGTGCGGTCGCCCACCGCCCAGCGCATGAGGCGGCGGTAGATGAGGCTGTGCAGATGAACCCCGTCGGGCATGCCCACTGGGCGGCCACGAACGAACTTGCGCCGGTACATGGAAAACACCGTCTCGAAGATCGGATAGATGCACATCAGCAGTGGCGATAAGGGCGAAACATCGGGGTTGCGCACCACCATCAGCACGCTGAGTTCGGCCATGTAGAACCCGAGGAAATACGCTCCGCCGTCACCGAGGAAGATCAAGCCTGCCGGGAAGTTCCAGACGAAGAAGCCCATTACGGCGCCCAGGCCCGCCAGCGCGCACAGGGCGATGACCGGGTCATTGGCCTGAAACGCCACGTAGGCGAGCGCCGCGAGCACCATCGTCACGCACATGGCCGCCAGCCCGTTGAAGCCGTCGATGATGTTCACGGAATTGGCCACCCCTGCCACTGCGACCAGCGTCACGACAACTGCGGGAACGGTGAAGGACACCAGCCAGTCGACTCCCGGGATATCGGTTCGGTTGATGATGGCGCCCAGCGCCCAGGCTGCGATGGCGGCCGAAGCGACGGTGAAGAACAAGCGCCGCCGCGGGCTCTGCGTCTTTGTCAGGTCTTCCGCCAGCCCGGCCAAAAACGCCGGCGCCGCACAACCCATCAGCAAGAGGCCAAGACTGCTGTCGCCCGCACGTGTGAACACGAGCACTACCAGCGCGGCGCATAGCCCCACGACGATACCGACGCCGCCTACGCGCGGAACGGGCCGTGCGTGGAACTTCTGCGGGCCGGACATGTCTCGATCGCTGGAGAAATGCGAATGCGTGCGCTCGAACCTGATGATGAAGAAGGTGAGAACGGCCGAAACAGCGAAGCCGAGGAGCAGAACGGTCATTGCGCAAGTGTATTAGGGACCCCGACCGTACTGACTCTCGCGCGCCGCCATCCAGGATGGAATTGCCCGCCCCCGGTTTGGGTGAAGCCGGGGCGACGAGGCCCCACTAGAATCCTGCAGCCTTCGCACCAACCGCGGCCATTCCACTCATGATTCTCGTCACCGGCGGCGCCGGCTTCATCGGCGCCAATTTTGTCCTCGACTGGATCGGCGCCACTGGCGAGCCGGTGCTGAACCTCGATGCCCTCACGTATGCCGGCAACCTCGAAAGCCTCGCATCGCTGGCGAATGACGAGCGGCACGTCTTCGTCAAGGGAGACATCGGCGATCGGCCGCTGCTGGATCGGCTGCTGGCCGAATATCGGCCGCGCGCGGTTGTGCACTTTGCTGCCGAAAGCCACGTCGATCGCAGCATCCATGGCCCAGGGGCATTCGTGCGCACGAACGTCGAGGGCACCTTCACGCTGCTGGAAGCCACCCGCGCCCACTGGGCGACCCTTCCCGCGCAGGAGAAGCAGTCATTTCGCTTTCATCACGTATCGACTGACGAGGTCTACGGCTCGCTGGGTCCGGGAGACCCACCGTTCACCGAAAAGAACACCTATGAACCTAACAGTCCATACTCGGCCAGCAAGGCGGCCAGCGACCATCTCGTTCGCGCTTGGCACCACACCTACGGACTGCCGGTGTTGACGACCAACTGCAGCAACAATTACGGTCCCTATCACTTTCCCGAAAAACTGATCCCGTTGATGATCGTCAACGCACTCGCAGGCAAGCCCCTGCCGGTGTACGGCGACGGGCAGCAGGTGCGCGATTGGCTTTACGTCAAGGACCATTGCGCCGCCATCCGCGAGGTGCTGGCGCGCGGCAAGGTGGGAGAAACCTACAACGTGGGCGGCTGGAACGAGAAGCCGAACATCGAGATCGTGAAGACGATCTGCCGCCTGCTCGATGAAATGCGGCCGGACTCGGCGGGCAGCTATGCGCGCTTCATCACCTACGTGACCGACCGGCCAGGACATGATCGCCGCTATGCGATCGACGCGCGCAAGCTCGAACGCGAGCTGGGCTGGAAGCCGGCCGAGACCTTCGAGACCGGGATTCGAAAGACGGTGCGCTGGTACCTGGACAACGCCGATTGGGTAGCGCACGTGCAGAGTGGAGCCTATCGGGACTGGGTCGCGACGAACTACACGGACCGCAGCGCCTCATGAAGATTCTTTTGCTCGGCAAAGGCGGCCAGGTCGGCTGGGAGCTGCAACGGTCGCTGTCTCTGCTCGGCGAGGTTGTCGCACTCGACTTCGACAGCCCGCCGCCATGGACCGCTGACTTCTCGCAGCCGGACTCCCTGGTTGAAACCGTTCGTGGTGTCGCGCCCAACGTGATCGTGAATGCAGCGGCCCATACCGCAGTGGACAAGGCAGAGAGCGAGCCCGAACTCGCTCGTGCCATCAATGCCGGGGCGCCAAACGTACTGGCGCGCGAAGCGAAGCGGCTCGATGCCTGGCTCGTGCACTACAGCACGGATTATGTGTTCGACGGCAGCGGCACTGCGCCGTGGCGCGAGGACGATCCGACCGGTCCTTTGAGCGTGTATGGCCACACCAAGCTCGAGGGCGAGGAACTGATCCGCGAGTCGGGGTGCCGGCACTTCATCTTTCGGACCAGCTGGGTCTATGCCGCTCGCGGCGGAAACTTCGCGAAGACGATGCTCCGGCTGGCGAAGGAGCGCGATCGGTTGGCAGTGATTGATGATCAGGTCGGCGCGCCGACGGGCGCCGATCTGCTTGCCGACATGACGGCGCTGGCTCTCGTGCAGGCGCGGCGCCGCAGTGATTTGTCCGGCACCTATCACGCGGTGGCAGCAGGCGAGACGAGCTGGCACGGCTACGCACGGCACGTGATCGAGTTCGCCCGCAAGGCAGGACAGCCGATCAAGGTCGCTGCCGACGCGGTCGAGCGGGTGCCGACGAGCGCCTTTCCTACGCCCGCGCGCCGGCCGCACAACTCGCGGCTGAGGACCGAGAAGCTGCAAAGCACTTTCGGGGTGACGCTGCCGCGCTGGGAGACCGGGGTCGAACGCATGCTGACCGAAGTGCTGGGATCTGGAGGTATCGAATGAGCGCACTACAGCGCAAGGGAATCATCCTTGCAGGCGGGTCCGGTACCCGGCTGCACCCGGCGACCTTGGCGATGAGCAAGCAATTGCTGCCGGTGTACGACAAGCCGATGGTCTATTACCCGTTGTCGACGTTGATGCTCGCGGGGATACGCGACATTCTGCTCATCAGCACGCCGCAGGACACGCCGCGGTTTGAGGCGTTGCTTGGAGATGGGTCGAAGTGGGGAATTAACATCAGCTACTGCGTGCAGCCGAGTCCGGATGGGTTGGCGCAGGCGTTCATCCTTGGCAAGCGTTTTGTGGACGGCAAGCCGAGTGCGCTCGTGCTGGGGGACAACATCTTCCATGGTCATGACCTTCAAGGCCTTCTCCATGCGGCAGCAGATCGCGCGCAGGGGGCTTCTGTGTTCGCCTACCACGTGCATGACCCGCAGCGGTACGGCGTCGTCGCATTCGATGCCGAGCGGCGGGCACTCAGCATTGAGGAGAAGCCGCGGGCGCCAAAGAGCAACTACGCCGTGACGGGGCTGTATTTCTATGATGAACAGGTATGTGAGATCGCGGCTGACATCAAACCCTCGGCACGGGGCGAACTAGAGATCACCGATGTCAACGCGCGCTACCTGGCCCTGGGACGACTCAACGTCGAGATCATGGGGCGTGGCTATGCATGGCTGGACACGGGAACCCACGACAGCCTCTTGGAAGCAGGGCAGTTCATTGCCACGCTCGAGAAACGCCAAGGCTTGAAAGTTGCCTGCCCTGAAGAGATTGCGTATCGCGCAGGGTGGATCGATCGCAACCAACTCGAAACGATGGCTCAGCCCATGCTGAAGAATGGCTATGGGACGTATCTGATGCAGATCGTGCGGAGTCAGGCGTTTTGAAGATCATCACGACGGCAATCGATGGCGTATTGATCTTCGAGCCGCAGGTATTTGGCGACGAACGGGGATTCTTCATGGAGAGCTTCAACCAGAAGCGCTTCAACGAAGCGGTGGGGAGAGATGTTCGATTCGTGCAGGACAACCACTCGCGCTCCGTCAAAGGGGTCTTGCGCGGCCTGCACTTTCAACGCGCCCCGCACGCACAGGGCAAGCTTGTTCGTGTCACCGAGGGAAGCGTGTTCGATGTCGCCGCCGACGTGCGTGCCGATAGCCCGACCTACGGTCAGTGGGTGGGCGTCGAGCTGACGGGGAGAAATCACCTTCAACTGTGGATCCCCGAGGGGCTGGCGCATGGGTTTCTCGTCACCAGCGACAGAGCCGACTTTCTCTACAAGACCACTGACTACTACGCGCCTGAAAGCGAGGCCAGCGTGCGCTGGGACGACCCGACGTTAGGCATTGACTGGCCCCTGGGAGAGATGTTGCCAACACTATCTGCAAAGGACGCGGCGGCGCCCAACCTCGCGAGCCTTTAGGCGCGCGCCTCTCTTCTGCGGTCTGCTCCACGTCATCGGAGATGTGCGAATTCCAACGTGCAGACGCGCCAGCACCACCGTTGCAGTGAGCGAAACACCGAAAGCGAGAAAAAAGACGAGCATTTGAGCAGTGCAGGCTCGGCTATGAGCACGCTCCACGGCTAGCAGCAGGCCATTGCAGGTATGATCGCGCCCGTTCAACGGTTGAACGGATCCACGCGATGTCTCGCGATGACATGCACTATGAACTGCTCAAGCAGCTCACCAAGGAGCCCGCAGCGAGCCAGCGTGGGCTGGCGAGCCGCATGGGCGTGAGCGTCGGAAAGGTCAACTACTGCATCCGTTCCTTGATCGACAAGGGATGGCTGAAGGCCAACAACTTCCGACGCAGCGACAACAAGCTTGCATATGCGTACCTGCTGACCCCGAAGGGCGCAGCCGCCAAACTTCGCTTGACGCGGGACTTTTTGACGCGCAAAGAGCGCGAGTACGAGGCCCTCCAGATTGAGCTTGCCGCGCTCCGAAGCGAGCTCACGAGCGCAGGTGAAGGCGGCAAGACGTCGCTCAATGCGCACAGTGATGATCGACAGTCTCCCTCCCCTTAAGCATGCAGGTCCGACACCGCTAGGACGAAAAGAGATCAACTATGAAGATCACGGTTATCGGAACGGGCTATGTCGGCTTGGTTAGCGGGGCGTGCCTGGCGGACGTTGGAAACAACGTGATTTGCTTGGACGTCGATTCATCCAAGATCAACGCTCTGCGATCGGGAGTCATTCCGATTCACGAACCCGGTCTGTCGGAAATTGTTGCGCGAAACGTCGAGTCGGGACGCCTGCGGTTCACCACCGACGCCGAGGAAGCCACGCGCCACGGGGCCGTGCAATTCATCGCGGTTGGTACGCCATCGGGCGAAGACGGCTCTGCCGATCTGCAATACGTTCTGGAAGCCGCACGCGGCATCGGGCGCCACATGGACGGCTCGCGGATCGTGGTCAATAAGAGCACGGTGCCGGTCGGTACGGCCGACAGAGTGCGCGAAGAGATCGAGACGGTGCTGCGAGCACGGTGCGAGAACATCCCCTTCCATGTTGTTTCAAACCCGGAATTCCTGAAGGAAGGCGCGGCGATCGAAGACTTCATGCGACCTGACCGCATCATCGTAGGTACCGACAGCGACGAGGCGACGGCGGTGATGCGTCGTCTGTACGCACCGTTCGAGCGCAACCATGCCAAGCTGCTCGTGATGGATCTGCGATCTGCCGAACTCACCAAATACGCCGCCAACGCGATGCTCGCCACTCGCATCAGTTTCATGAACGAACTGGCGCTGCTGGCGGAGAGGGTGGACGCCGACATTGATTCGGTGCGGCGCGGCATCGGCAGCGACCCACGCATCGGCAGCCACTTCCTCTACGCGGGCTGCGGCTACGGTGGATCTTGCTTCCCGAAAGATGTCAAGGCGTTGTCGCGGACGGCTGCCGAGGTCGGACGCTCGCTGACCATCCTGCAGGCCGTCGAACGTGCGAACGAAAGCCAGAAGCTCGTATTGGTCGAGAAGATCGAGCGAAGATTCGGCCGCGACCTTGGTGGTCGCACTTTCGGCGTGTGGGGCTTGGCATTCAAGCCCAACACAGACGACATGCGCGAGGCACCAAGCCTTGTGTTGATCACCGAGCTGCTTCGCCGAGGAGCCACGGTGCACGCCTTCGACCCAGTGGCCGCAAAGGAAACTCGGCGCATCCTAGGAGATACACCGGGACTGCGCTATGCACCGAGTGCGATGGCAGCCGTGGAAGGCGCCGATGCGCTTGTGGTCGTTACCGAATGGAAAGAATTCCGCAGTCCCGATTTCGAGCAGATGAAGGTCGCCATGCGCAACCCAATTCTGTTTGACGGGCGAAACATCTTCGAGCCGGCCGCCGTGCGCGAGCTGGGTTTTGAGTACACCGGAATAGGAAGAACATGATCAACTTTGCGCTGCTCGGTTGCGGGCGGATTGCCAAACGCCACGCGGAACTGCTGGGTACCGGCCAGATCAAGGGCGCCAGGCTGGCTGCCGTCTGCGACGTTCGCCGCGACCGTGCCGAGGCATTCTCCGCCCACTATGGCGTCCCGGCGTTCCACACGATCAACGAAATGACTGCCAGCACAGGTATCGACGTCGTTTCGGTCTTGACGCCGAGCGGGATGCACGCCGAGCACACGGTCGCCGTCGCTAAGACGGGTCGCCACGTGGTTGTAGAGAAGCCGATGGCGCTTACCCTAGAGGACGCGGATGCCATGATCTCCGCATGCGACGCCGCAGGCGTGCGCCTGTTCGTCGTGAAGCAGAACCGCTTCAATGTCCCTGTCGTGAAGGCACGAGAAGCACTTGATGCCGGACGGTTTGGCCAGTTGGTGCTCGGGACCGTCCGAGTCCGTTGGTGCCGCGAGCAGGGCTACTACGACCAGGACGCCTGGCGAGGAACGTATGCGCAGGACGGCGGGGTCATCGCCAACCAGGCGAGCCACCACGTCGACATGCTCAGCTGGTTCATGGGTCCGGTCGAAAGCGTGCACGCACGCAGCAGCCGTGCCTTGGTCGACATCGAGGCGGAGGACACCTGCGTGGCCACGCTCAAGTTCCGCAACGGCGCACTGGGCGTCGTCGAAGCCACCGGCGCGACGCGGCCCAAGGATCTTGAGGGCTCCCTCTCGGTGCTCGGGGCCGGTGGCACGATCGAGATCGGTGGATTTGCGGTCAACGAGATCCGCCACTGGAACTTCGTGGAGCGCAGGCCCGAAGACGGCGAGGTGATGTCGAAGTTTTCGGTGAATCCCCCGAACGTCTATGGCTTCGGCCATCAGGCCTACTACGAGCACGTCGTCGATGTGCTCCATGGCCGCGCTGAAGCGCTGGTTGACGGGCATGAGGGTCGCGGCAGCCTGGAGCTGGTGGCGGCGTTGTACGAATCGATGGCAAGCGGTCGAGAGGTCGCGCTGCCGCTGAAGGTCGAGTACAGCCGCCTCGGCAAAGCCTGAGCGACATGTCCACCCCCGAACTGCACCGCGTCCAGGTGCGCGACATCGAATGCGGCGCCGGCGTACGGATCGTCGAGCCGTCGAACGTCTACGAGTGCCGGCTCGGCGATGGCTGCTTCGTCGGCCCATTCGTCGAGATCCAGCGCGGCGTAACGATCGGC
>CAJPFF010000030.1 GCA_905339345.1 Geobacteraceae bacterium
ACCTCCAGAAGGGTGACGATCTCCCGTCCCTCCACCTGCACCGGTATCTCCGTGGCACCGGAGGCCACGAGCCGCCTGACGTCGGGAAAGACCAGGCGGTCCCCCTGCTTCAGGAGGTCATAGTCCGCGAGACTTTTGAAGGTGAGCGGCAGGATGCCGAAGTTGACCAGATTGGCCTTGTGGATACGGGCGAAGCTCTTGACGATCTTGGCCCGGATGCCCAGATAGCGGGGGGCCAGGGCCGCGTGTTCCCGGCTCGACCCCTGGCCGTAGTTCTCCCCGCCGATGACCACGCCGCTCCCCTTCTCTTTCGCCCGCGTGTGAAACTCGGGATCCAGCTGCTCGAAGACGAACTGGCTGATGGCGGGGATGTTGCTCCGGTACGGGAGGACCTTGTTGCCGGCCGGCATGATGGTGTCGGTGGAGATGTTGTCCCCCACGGTGAGGATGACCTCCGCCTCAAGGGTCTCGGGGAGGGGGTCGAAGTCGGGGAACGGGACGATGTTGGGGCCGGTGACGATTGCCACCTGATTCGCTTCCTCCGGTGGGAGGGGGAAGATGATGCTGGAGTCGTCCAGGACGTATTTCGCCGGATTCTGCACGTTGGGCCACGGCATGAGGCTCTCCAGCTTGCGGGGGTCGGTGACCACGCCGAAGATGCCGGCGGCGGCCGCCGTCTCGGGGGAGCAGAGGTAGACTTTGTCATCCTTCGTGCCGCTTCTCCCCGGGAAGTTGCGGGGGAAGGTGCGGAGGCTCACCTGGTTGGTCCCCGGCGCCTGTCCCATGCCGATGCAGCCGAGGCACCCCGGTTGGTGGATCTGGGCACCGGCCAGCAGGAGCATCATGATCCCCCCCTGGTCGGCCACGTTCTCCAGCACCTGGCGGCTGCCGGGATTCACGTTGAAGGAAACGTGGGGGGCGACGCGGCGGCCGTCCAGGATGCGGCAGACGGACATGAGATCCCGGAAGGCGGAGTTGGCTGAACTCCCCACCAGCACCTGATCCACCTTGAGCCCCTCGATGTCGGCCACCCGCACCACGTTGCCCGGCGACGAGGGGCATGCGATGAGGGGCTCCACCGTGGCGAGGTCGATCTCTTCGTATTCGTCGTAGGCGGCGTCCGGGTCGGCGGCAAGCTCCTGCCAGGCCTGACCACGCCCCTGGGCCTCCAGGAACTCCCGGGTCCGGTGGTCCGAGGGGAAGAGGGAGGTGGTGGCCCCCAGCTCCGCCCCCATGTTGCCGATGATGGCCCGGTCGGTGGCCGAGAGGGTGGCCACGCCGGGGCCGTAGTACTCGATGATCTTCCCGACGCCCCCCTTCACCGTGTGGCGACGGAGCATCTCCAGGATCACGTCCTTGGCCGAGACCCAGGGCTGGAGCTCTCCCGTGAGCTTCACCCCCCAGATCTTCGGGCAGGGGAGGTGGAAGGGATGCCCGGCCATGGCCAGGGAGACGTCGAGCCCCCCGGCGCCGATGGCGATCATGGAGAGGCCGGCGGCGGAGGTGGTGTGGGAGTCGGCCCCGAGCATGGTCTTGCCCGGCACGCCGAAGCGCTCCAGGTGCACCTGGTGGGAGACCCCGTTCCCCGGCTTGGAAACGAGGATGCCGAACCGCTGGGCCGCGGTCATGAGGAAGACATGGTCGTCGGCGTTGCGGTTGTCGGTCTGGAGGAGGTTATGGTCGATGTACTGGGCCGCCAGCTCCACCTTCACCCGGTCGACGCCCATGGCAATGAACTCCAGCATCGCCATGGTGCCGGTGGCGTCCTGCAGGAGCGCGTGGTCGATCTTCAGGGCGATCTCGGTGCCCGGTTTCAGCTCTCCTTTGACGAGGTGCGCTTCGAGGATCTTCGTTGCGAGGTTCTTGGACATATCACTCTCCTCATTGGACCGTAGGGGCGGGGTTTCCCCGCCCTGGGCGCGGGAACCGCACCCCTACCCGTCACGCATGTATCGCCCGCTTCTCCACATCCAGGGCCGCTTCCTTCATGGCCTCGGCAAGGGTCGGGTGGGCGTGGAAGGTCATGGCGATGTCGGCAGCGCTGCCGCCGTAGGTCATGACGGTGACCGCCTCGGCGATGAGGTCCGAGGCCCGGGGACCGATGACGTGGATACCGAGGACCCGGCCGGTGTCTGGGGTGGCAAGAATCTTCACGAACCCCTCCGTCTCGTCCATGCACTTGGCGCGGCCATTGGCCATGAAGGGGAACTTACCGACACTGTACGCGACTCCCTCCGCCTTCAGCTGCTCCTCGGTCCGCCCCACGCCGGCCGCTTCGGGCCACGTATACACGATACCAGGGATGAAGGCATAGTCCACCACCGAGGCCTGACCGGCGAGCCGCTCGGCGAAGACCTCCCCCTCCACCATGGCCTTGTGGGCCAGCATGGGGCCGTGGATCAGGTCGCCGATGGCGTAGACCCCCGGCACCGAGGTCAGGTAGTTTGCGTCCACCGCGATCCGCCCCTCCTCCAGCCGGACTCCCAGATCCTCCAGGCCGAGCCCCGCCGTGAGGGGGCGACGCCCAGCCGCCACCAGCACCTTGTCGCAGGCGATCTCTTCGGTGGCCCCGCCGGACTCCACGGTGACCACGGCTTTGCCGTCCCGTTTGGCGAAGCCGGTCACCTTTGTCTCCATCCTGAAGGCGATTCCCTGCTTTTTCAGGGAGCGCATCAGGGTGTCGGCCACCTGGCCGTCGGTGTTGGGGAGCATCTTCGGCAGCATCTCCACCACCGTCACTTGGCTCCCGAGCCGCCGCCACACCGACCCGAGCTCCAGGCCCACGTATCCCGCCCCCACCACCAGCAGATGCTCCGGCACCCGGTCGAAGGAGAGGGCCTCCCGGGCGCTCGCCACCGTGTCTCCGTCAAAGGGCATGAAGGGGATCGCCGCGGCCTCGCTGCCGGTGGCCAGGAGCACCCGCTTCCCCCGGAGCTGCTGCGTCCCCTCGCTCGTCGTCACCTCCACCCCATGGGCGCCATCCTGCTCACCGGCGAGGCGCGCCGTCCCCTGCACCCAGGCGATCTTGTTCTTCTTGAGGAGAAAGGCGACCCCGTCGGTCAGCTTCTTCACCACATCGTCCTTGCGGGCCATCATCCGGGCCAGGTCGAGCCGCGGCGGATCAATGGCGATACCGTGGCCGGCGAACCGGTCCCGGGCCAGGGAAAAGAGCTCCGAGGAGTCCAGGAGAGCCTTGCTGGGGATGCACCCCTCATTGAGACAGACTCCGCCCAGGGCCTCCCGCTTCTCCACCACAGCCACGGTCATGCCGAGCTGGGCCCCGCGGATGGCGGCCACGTATCCGCCGGGGCCAGCGCCGATGACGATGAGGTCGTATGTGTCGTTGGCCATGAATCCTCCCGATCTGTTGCCGTGAAATTTCGTGTTCGCGCCTGAAGGAGGGCTGCTTCTTTGTTCCCGTCACTCGTCCAGCCGGAAGATGATTTCAAATGTTCCCCCCTGAAGGCGATCCCAGACCCCCGTGTCCGGAGACGTCACCGGGTAGGCCGGATCGATTGCATCCCGCAGATGGGGCATGGAAAACCGGAGGCTGAACTCTCCCTGGTCGAGGATAACCCCCATCCCTTCAAGACGTGTCCGCTCATTGGCCTCAACGCTCCGGCTTCCAGACGGTGGTGCCGTGATGACCGGTTCCAGGGAGCGAATTTCGGGGGGGCGCCCCTGAAAGGCGACAAGTTGTCGAAGCACGTCGCGGGCCCCTGCGCTCCCCTGGCGGGACGCCTTCCCCAGCCAATCCATGGCCTGCACCTTGTCCACCGGCACACCGTCGCCGGAAAGAAGCAGCATGCCATAGGCGTACTGTGCCTCAGCATCGCCACCGGCCGCCGCCCTGGCAATCCAGCCAGCGGCTTGCTTTCGATCCTGCTTCACCCCCGTCCCCTCATAGTAGAGAGTCCCGAGGGAATACTGAGCCTGCACGTGCCCCCGCTCCGCCGCCATTTTCATGAATCGGGCCGCCTCCGCCGTATTACGCGCCACACCCGTGCCGTTAAGGAGCATCAGCGCCAGCCGAAAGGAGGCGCTGGCGTCCCCCCGCTGCGCTGCGGCCCTGATCCGAGAATACTCATGCGCCGCCGCAGTCTTGGCCCCCTTGGCTCCTCGGGCAACGGCCGATGCCGACGGCTCCGGCATGCCCAGAAACAGGGTCGCCAGCACGGAGCAGGTCACCGCTGTCGTCAATTTATCCTTCAAGGAAGAGCTCCTCGGGCTCTTCCACGTACTCCTTCACCTTCTTCAGGAACCCCACCGCCTCACGGCCGTCGATGATCCGGTGGTCATAGGAGAGGGCCAGGTACATCATGGGGCGGGCCACGATCTGGCCGTCGCGGACCACGGGGCGCTCCTGGACGGCGTGCATGCCGAGGACCCCGCTCTGGGGCGGGTTGAGGATGGGGGTGGAGAGGAGGGAACCATAGACCCCGCCGTTGGAGATGCTGAAGGTACCCCCCTGGAGATCCGAGAGCTCCAGCCGGTTGGTCGTGATCTTCTCCACGAACCCCGCGATGGCCGTCTCGATCTCGGCGAAGGAGAGCCGGTCGGCATCGCGGAGGACCGGCACCACGAGCCCCTTCTCGGCGCCGATGGCGATGCCGATGTGGTAGTAGTGGTGGCGGACGATGTCGTCTCCGTCGATGGAGGCGTTCACCGCCGGAAACTCCTTCAGGGCCTCCACGCACGCCTTGACGAAGAACGACATGAAACCGAGGGAGATCCCGTGCTTCTTCTGAAAGTGCTCCTTGTACTTCTTCCGCAGTTCCATCACCCGCCCCAGGTCCGCCTCGTTGAAAGTGGTGAGCATGGCGGTCTGCTGCCGGACCGCCAGGAGCCGCTCGGCGATCCGCTTGCGGATGGGGGTCATGGGAGTGCGGGTGATGCGATCCCTCTCGGCCGCCTGCTCCTTCGGCTCAGGGGCGGGAGAAGTGGCCGGGGCAAGCGGCGGCTGTTGCGAAGGGGGTGAGGGTGCGGCTTCTTCTGCAGCTTTTCCCTCCCCCTTCAACAGGTCGTCCACCGTCACCCGCCCACCACGTCCGGTCCCCTGGACGCTCTCCGGGCTGATCCCCCGCTCCTGGGCGATCTTCCTGGCGGCCGGCAACAGGGGAGGGGCCTCCTTGGGCGCCACGGGCTGTTCAGGAGCCGGTGCGCCGGCCGCCACGGCCCCCTCCGTGATGATGCCGATGACGGTGCCGATCTTCACCGTGGTCCCCTCCGCCACCAGGACGGTGAGGACGCCGTCGGCCTCGGCGTTGATCTCCATGGTGATCTTGTCGGTCTCGATCTCGCAGACCGGTTCGTCATTCCTGACCGCTTCGCCGTTTTTTTTGAGCCACTTCCCCACCAGGGCCTCGAAAACCGATTCACCGACCGAAGGGACCTTGATTTCCATAGGGGCACCTTTCACGTTCATGGTTGCAGACAGATCCGTCACCTCGCGGTGACGGCCGGCACCGGTTGCAGACGCCAGATATCCTCGTTGTACTCCCGGATGGTCCGGTCGGTGGAGAACTTGCCGCTGGAGGCGCTGTTGATGATGCTCATGCGCGTCCACCGCTCCTGATCCTGGTATGCGGCGTCGACCCTCTCCTGGGCGCCAACGTAGCTGCGGAAATCCGCGGCGACCATCCAGGGATCGTAGGGGCTGGTAATGGCCGTGATGATCGGATCGAATATCCCCGGCTCG
>CAJPFF010000031.1 GCA_905339345.1 Geobacteraceae bacterium
TCGTCGCCGGAACGGTCGATTTCGTCGATCAGGAGCAGAGACCGGGTGTCGGAGAGGAAACTGCGGAGGATGGGGCGCTGCACCAGGAAGTTTTGGGAGAAGAAGAGGCTCTCTTCCGCGGAGAGGCGCTCCACCGCCTCCCGCAGGTCGGCCGAAACGGAGAGGTAGTTGTCGAGCTGGGTGCGCAGGAGCTGGGTGTAGAGGAGCTGCTTGCCGTACTCCCAGTCGTAGAGGGCTTTTCCTTCGTCGATACCCTCGTAGCACTGGAGCCGCACCAGGGGAAAGCCCATGACCTGGGAGAGGGTCTTGGCGAGGCCGGTCTTGCCGACGCCGGGGGGGCCTTCGATGAGAATCGGCTTCTCCATCCGGAGGGCGAGGAAAACGGCGGTGGCGATGGACTCGTCGGCAATGTAGCCGCCACGCTGGAGAAGGTCCTTTACCTCTTGTTCGGTCATCATGGGCTACCTCGTCTGGCGCAATCATTTCAGGTTGTTGGTTTATGCGACAGCGCCGCTGGCGCCCGGAGAAGAAGTTCTCTCCGGGCCCAGCGGCATCTTGGGTCGTTTAAAACATCAAGTTCTGCTTTAAATGTTACATGCAGCCCTTGAATACCGAACGCATTTCCTTGAAGCCAACATCCTTCGGGTTCCCTTCGGAGCAGATGTCGGCGGCGGCGAACTTCGACAGGCCGTCGAGATCTTTTTCCTGCAGGCCGAGATCGGCGAAGCGGGTGGTGATCCCCAGGTCGTCTTTCAGCTCCTGGATCATGTCGATGAACTTTTCGCCGGCCTTGATGTCGGACATGCCTTCGGTGTTGATTCCGGCGGCCCGAGCCATCATGGCAAAGCGGGAAGTGGCTGCCGGCAGGTTGTAGCGGCAGACGTCAACCAGGGCGATGGCGTTGCAGAGGCCGTGGGGAGAGTCATAGAGACCGCCCATGGCGTGGGCCATGCTGTGGACGATGCCGAGGCCGGCGCTGTTGAAGCTGTAGGCGGCGGCCATTTCGGCCCAGACCATCTGCTCGACGGCCCGGTCGTTGTTCCGGTTGCAGGCCGACTCCCGCAGGTTGGCGAAGATTTCGGTGATGGCCCAGAGGCCGGGGCCGTAGGCGGACTGCACGCAGAGACGGGAGGCGATGGCTTCCACGGCGTGGGTGAGGGCGTCCATGCCGGTGTAGGCGGCCAGTTCCTGGGTCATGCACTGGTGGAGGAGGGGGTCGTTGACCGACTTGCTCGGCGTGCACTGCGGATCGAACAGGGCCATCTTGTACATCTTCTCGGTGTGGTTGATGATGGAGAAGCAGGAGACTTCCGAACCGGTTCCTGAGGTGGTGTTGATGGCGAGGTGGGGGATCTTGTTCTTCTTGGTGCACTTGAACGCTCCCTCGAAGGTGCGAACGTCCTGGCCGTCGTGGCTGTAGACCAGCTTGATGGCTTTTGCACAGTCGGTTGTGGAGCCGCCGCCGATGCTGATCATGCCGTCGAACTTGCCGGAGGCGAGCGCCTTGGCCCCTTCCATGACTTCATAATCCTTCGGGTTCGGAGTCGCCTTGTCATAGACCTCAGATGATACACCGGCATACTTCAGTACACCTTGAATCGCCTCGATGATGCCGGTTCCCTTCAGGCCGGTCGTGACGATGAGGGCGTTGGTCATGCCCAGCGCCTTGGCATCGTTGCCAACCATCGTGTGCGCACCCCAGCCGATATTGACGGAAGGATAGGCGTGCTGCATCTTGATCGGGTACTCCTGTCTTTCGAGGCTCAGTTTCCGCTGTACATCTCTGAAATGTGGCATGGGTGCTTCCTCCTTTGTGTGATGTGAACTCTTCTGGCGAGTCCATCCTTGATTGTGTCTGCACGACGTGCTGCAACGGGGATTGTGGCTGTGTTCGTTCTCTTGTCACCTCCCAAAAACTTTGTTCTAGAGTACTGCCGGCACCTGCGTTCAGAACCTTTTCAGGGTGCGATGTGGTTTATCGTGGCCCTGTTTGTCATCGATATAGCAAGGCCGGTGCCAAAAAAAACAATGGTTTATTTACAGACATTTACGGTGTTTTACTGCTTGGAGAGCGCCGGTGGCTGAAAAAGGGGAGGGGAATTATGAAACAGTTTTTTAAAGACACGGGCTATTCAGGGGGGTAGTGGCGGTATGGATTATGTCTACAGTGGGTAATTTCGCCCCAGCAAGGGGAGGGGGATGACAAAGGGGGGTAGATGTCACTTTCGTCGTGGAGGAAAAAATTTTACTCGGTGTCCTCGGTGAACTCTTTGGGGAAATGCCTTTCCCTGGTTGAGGTGATGCTTCTGTTCCGTCGATAGATTGCCTGGCGCACGTCGCAGCGGTCATCGACGGCGAGGGGGTCCCCGCTGCTGGCCAGGGCCCGCCCCATGCACCCCCCTGCGCAGGTGAGCCGACCGGGGCACTCCCGGCAGGCGGCGTTCGCCTCGGCGCGGCACTGGCTCATTGTTTTCAGAGTGTCCCAGAGGGGGGCTCCCTCCGCAAAGGCCGATGCCAGATCCTTCTGCAGAACCCCGGACACCGCATACCGGTCCGCATGGCACAGTACGCACGGGTAGAGCCTGCCGTCCGGGGTGAGGTAGGGGTTTTGCAAAAAGGTGCAGCACTCCGTCCGGGGCGATGTCTCCCTCCGCCACTCCAGCGCGGCCACGTTCCCGAGCCGTTCGTAGAGCTCCCGGAACGGCGGGTCGGAGTCGAAGCGGTGCACCAGAAGTTCGTACTGCTCGAGGGTGGGCGGAGCGACCGGTGAACCCTGCGCCGCGCGGCCGCACCTTACCAGGGTGCCGGTTGCCACGGAGCCGATCTCCAGTTCATTAGCCAGTTTAAGTAAAGCCGGGATTTCCTCCAGGTTGTGCCGCATCTCCGTCATGAAGAGGGTGATGCGCTTCCCGAGCCCCCCATCCCGGAGTCTCCGAATACCGTCCAGTGCTCCGGCAAAGGCACCCCTTCCCCGCACGAGGTCATGAATCGGCGCCGTGGCCCCATCGAGGCTGATCTGGATTGTAAGCCCGGGGAAATCCAGTTCCCTCAGTGCCGCGACGTTGTGTTCCGTGAACAGCATCCCGTTTGTCTGCAGCGAGATGCTGCGATAACCGAGGGCGCGGGCGGATCGCACCAGTTCCAGCCAGTCCGGGTGACAGAGGGGCTCCCCGCCGGTAAAGCGAATACCATTCCCTTCAAGGACCCTGAACTCTTCGAGAAGACGGAAAAGGGTGCGGGTCGGCACGGCGGACACGGTGCCGGAGGGCCCTGCATTGACCCAGCAATGACGGCACTGCAGATTGCAGGTGCCGGTGATGGCAAGGGTCAGGGTCTCGGGAGCGAGCAGCCTTTTTTCTCGCAAAATGTCGAGTGCTGCTGTTGGGTTCATGGCGGGGCGACCTGAGTCGGCAGCTTATGGCGGAAAAGGCGTAGATAAAAGCTACACTGTAGAACATTTCTACAGTGGCGTGCGATTCCCCTGAAAGAAAGGGGTCCGGCTATCTCTGGGGGTGGACTATCTGGACGTTCAGTGGCCTTGAGTATGAAAAAAGTGCCCGTTTAGTGCGACCGGCTGGCTATGAGTGTAGAAAAACGCAACACCCGGAAGGATGCAAAAGGCTGCCCAGATGGTTGATGGAACGTCGATGGGAATCGAAGTTCCTATAGTGTCGTCTCCGGCAATCCCGCTAGGTGGGCAGGCCGTACCGCTCAAGCTTGGTGTAGAGGGTTTTTCGATCTATTTCGAGCAGCTTTGCCGCCCGGCTCTTGTTTCCCTCCACCTGATCAAGCACCCTCTGGATGTGGTCTCGTTCGACGACCCAGAGGGGGAGTGGCGGGGCCTCCCCGGCTGAGGAGTCGGTGGCCCGGGGGGCCGGCAGGTTCTTGGGCGGCGAGAAGGGGAGGAGGTCCGAGGATATGATCGGCTCGGTGGCCAGAATGCTGGCGCGGCGGATGACGTTTCGCAGTTCCCGCACGTTGCCGGGCCAGGAATAGGCCGTGAGGGCGGTCATGGCCTCCTCGCTGATCTCCCACCCGCCGGCGCCTCCCTCGGTCGCGGTCTTCAGAAAGTAGTAGGAGAGGGGGATGATGTCGTCGGGGCGCTCCCGCAGGGGGGGGACGTTGATGGGGAGAAGGTTGATCCGGTGGAACAAGTCCTCGCGGAATTCCCCCCGGTTGACGCACTCTTCCAGTTTCTTGTTGGAGGCGAAGACGAAGCGGACGTCGACGCTGATGTCGTGGTTTCCCCCGAGGCGCCGGAAGGTGCTGGTCTCCAGGACTCGCAGGAGCTTTACCTGGACGTCGAGGGGCATCTCGGAAATTTCGTCCATGAACAGGGTGCCGGTGTCGGCCAGCTCGAAAAGGCCGGCTCTCCCCTTGTTGGCGCCGGTGAAAGCGCCCTGGACGTGTCCGAAGAGCTCGCTTTCGGCGGTGTTGGCGTTCAGTCGTCCGCAGTTGACCGTGACAAAGGGTTTTGCGGTGCGGCGGCTGGCGTCGTGGACGGCCCGGGCCACCAGTTCCTTGCCCGTGCCGCTCTCGCCGCAGATGAGGACATGCTCGTCGGTAATCCCCCAGCGCCGTACGGTTTCCAGGAGCTTCAGCATGACCGGACTCTTCCCGACGATTCGCTCCTCGAACTTGTTGATTTCCAGCTTCAGGTTGATGTTTTCGATCCGGAGGCGGTTTTTTTCATAGGCCTTGTCGATCACCATCTCCAGTTCATCGAGCTTTACCGGCTTGGTGAGGTAGTCGTAGGCCCCGTGCTTGATGCATTCCACTGCCGTTTCAATGGTGCCGTGGCCGGTGAAGACGATGATCTCGGGAACGGTGGATTCGGTGCGCATCTGTCGAAGGACTTCGACCCCATCCATGCCCGGCATCTTGACGTCAAGGAGGACCACATTGAAGATCTCCTGCCGGTACTTGTCCAGCCCCTCTTCACCGTCGGCGGCCGTCTCGACCTTGTAGCCGCTCCGTCTGAGCTCCGCTTCAAGCAAGTCCCTCAGGTTGCGCTCGTCTTCGACGACGAGCAGTTTCGCTTCTTTGCGCGTTCCTACAGCTGACATGACGGAAGCCTCACCGTGAATTTCGATCCCTTGCCCTCTTTGCTCTCAACCTGAATCTCGCCGCCGTGCTTCTTGATGATGTTGTAGGTCACCGCCAGTCCCAGGCCGAGCCCTTTTCCCACCTCCTTGGTGGTAAAGAACGGATCCCATATCTGGTCGAGAAGGACAGGGGATATGCCGCAGCCGTCATCGCAGATGGAGGCTGTTATCATGCCATCCTGTTCAGAGGTGGCAATCTCCACAAGCCCTGCCCCCTCAATGGACTGGAGGGCGTTCATGGTCAGGTTCATGAATACCTGTCTCAGTCCCGCCGCGTCCCCCCTGATTGGCGGCAGGTCCTGCTGGAGGAATTCAGTGATTTCGATCTTCTCGAAGCGTGACTTGTGCCGGACAAGTTCCAGCACCTCCTGGAGAATCTGGTTGATGCTCACGACGCCGACGGAACCGTCGGATTTGCGGCTGAAGGTGAGAAGGCTGTCGATGATCCCCTTGCAGCGGTATGACTCGCGGATTATCACCTCCAGGTATTTTTTGAAGTCGGTGAGCCGCGGGTCTTCCGTCAGTTCCGGTTCGGAGCGGAAGCGCCGCAGGAGGGCCTCTGCATATCCCGCAACCGAGGTGAGGGGGTTGTTGATCTCATGGGCAACCCCCGCCGCCAGCATGCCGATGCTCGACATTTTTTCCGCCTGCATGAGCTGCAGTTCGTGGAGCCGCTTATCGGTCACGTCGCGGATGAAGAGGAGGGCGCGGGTCTCCACCTTCGGGTCGTCGATGGGGGTTGCGGTGACGTCGAAGTAACGGGTTACCCCGTCCCCTCTCGTGGCAGTAAACGATATCTGCATGGTTTCGCCGGCGAGCGCCTGCTCCACCGGACACTGGGACGGCTGGCGCTCCACATCGGGGTGAAAGAGGGCTCTGCAGGATTTGCCGACCAGGGTCTCCTGGGGAAAGAGCCGCGGACAGACGTGGTTTCGGTGCTGGACAGTGCCGTGGTGGTCGTAGATGGCCACGCCGTCGCTGATGGCGTCGAAGACGGCCTGGAGCTCGTTGGTCTTGATTCTCAGCCCGATGTTGGCGGCCTCAAGTTCCTGAATCTTCTGTTTGACCTCGGCGTAATAGCCGATTTTGGAGCTTTCAAGGCCCAGCAGCCGTTCAAGGCTCGTTTCATCAAACTGTGTCCGCTTGGCTTCACCCATGTCAGAACGCCTTTTCGAGAATCGACAGGAGGTCTTTTTCATCCGCCTCCCGCGGGGAGGTAACGATGCAGACATCGTTCAGGGCCCGTCGGGCCAGCTCGGGGAGGTCCTTGCGGTTGACCCCCAGGCTTCTCAGGCTCCGGGGAGCGCCGGCGGCGTCGAGCATGTTATCCAGGGCCTCCTGGACCACCTCGGAGGCGGTGTTGGTGTTGCCGTCGGTCTGGTGCCCGAACCCCCAGGCCAGTTCCGGGAGCTTTTCCGTCACCACGGGAATGTCGTACTTGACCACCTCCGGCAGGAGGACGGCGTTGATGCTGCCGTGGTTGGCGTCGTAGAGTCCTCCGATGGGGTGGGCGAGGGCGTGGACGATGCCAAGAAGCGAGTTGGAAAACGCCATCCCCGCGTGGAGGCTGGCCCGGGCAAGGTTCTCCAGGTCGTTGGGTTTCCGTTCCCTGACGGCACTGACCAGACTCGTGGAGACCAATCGCAGGGCCTTGATGGCGTGGACGTCGGTGAGGGTGGTGGAGGCCACCGAGAAGAATGCCTCCATGGCATGGCTCAGGGCATCGGTGGCGGTGGTGCAGACGTATTCGTCGGGCAGCGTCTCAAGAGTGTCCGGATCCGTCAGGCTTATGTCCGGGGCGACACACCGGCTCATGATGGTTATCTTGCAGCGTCTCTCGGTGTCATTGATGATGGCGAACTGGGAGACGTCGGAACCGGTGCCGCAGGTGGTGGGACAGAGAACAAGGGGGGGGAGGGGGCGGAATATCTTGTCCGGACCCTCGAAGTCCCTGATCCTCCCCCCGTTGGAGACGAGAATCGCTACCCCCTTGGCCGCATCCATGGAGCTCCCGCCCCCCAGTCCGACAATGATGTCGCACCCGTGGCGGATGTATTCCCGTGCCCCTTCCTCCACCTCCACATCCTTGGGGTTGGGCGTTATGTTGTCGTAGTAGATCACCTCGAGCCCCGCGTCCATGATGCTCTTGAGGGCTCTGTCCACCCACCCGGAAGCGAACAGCCCCTGATCACTCACAAGAAAGACCTTGTGCCCCCCCAGGCGGCGGGCGCACGGGCCGATCTGGGTCAGGAGCCCCCTGCCGAAAATGATCTCCGGAACTTCGAATTTGTAATGATGAAGGGAATTCTCCGCGGTTTTCATGGTCATCCTTGGACGGGGTAAACCCCGTTATAGGGTAGTGAATACAAAACTGGTTGTCAGATATGCCTGCCCTGTAAGGAATACTAGCAATTGATATGCCGTTATGTCAAACAAGGTTTGATAAAACTCCAATTTGTTAACATAACGTAATTATTCTGAAACTAATTTCTCTCCCTTGATTTGCCCTTCCGCTCCACGGGTGTGGTGGGAAAAATCTCCACGCTGTGGTTATCCTCCACAATTCAAACAATTTTCTATTGCTGGTGCGCTACTCCGTTAGAAATAGCTAAATCGCCTATTTACGGATAGTTGCGAGTGCAGTTGGTTCTTTATCTATCCTTGTTTCAATTTAAAAACCACTGTTCTATTTATGGTACTGCGGTTGCATAAGGGTAACTCCGCAGGGACTGCGAGCAGGCTGCAAGCGCCTTCCTCATACCAGCCTGTGTGCTTCGCCACGGGGCATTGGAAAGAGTGGAGAAGTGTACCGGGATCGGTTCGTTGACGGACGAGATCCGAAAAGAAGGCTGCCGGGACGCTGGCAGCGCAGTTGTTACTCCTTTGGGGCGGGGGAGTTCTCCTTCAATTCCCCGCCCATTTTTTTCGGAGCTCGCGGGATTCATTAGTCGATCAGTTTCACCATAGTTACCCTGCCGCGATAGCGTGTCCGGCGGGGAGTGAGCCAGCCGGCACCTGGCCAGATGCACCACGTCACGCAGTACACCATGACATGAGGGGAGGATTCGCAATGAAGAAAGGTACCATTATCGCCATGACGATTTTGTCGACCATGGCAGCACTACCTTCCGCCCAGGCCGCGTTCGTCGTAGGCGGAGAGAACGGGTGGCAGTTCACCACTGACGGCTTCATCAACGTCTTTGCCACCTATGAGTCGGTCGACGAAAGACCTGCCGGCGTCACAGGCGGCTCACTCGGCCTTGACACTGACGTAGAGGGCCAGCAGCAGTTCCGGGTGCGGACCGGCCTCCTGCCGGTGGGGATCGGGTTCAACATCAAGTCTCCCACCATCAAGGAAGTCGACTACGCGGTCCGGCTCGGCCTCTACCCGCAGGTCCAGAACGACAATGGCAGCCGCACCGAAATCAATCCCAACATAGACTTCCGCGAGATATATTTCACCGCTGATGGCAAGTTCGGCCAGTTTCTCGCCGGCCGCGCCATTAACCTCTATCAGTCCAAGAACATCCTGACCGATATGACCCTCTTCGGTGTCGGCGTCGTGGGCCCGCTCCCCAACGGTCCGACTATGGGCCACATCGGCTACGGCTACCTCTATCCCAACTTCGGCGCCCAGTTCCGGTACACCACTCCGGACCTGAGTGGTGTCAAGGTCGCCTTCAGCGTCAACGACACCAACGATATCGGCGCAGCGACGAAGAAAAACATCCCCCGCCTGGAAGCCGAGGTCTCCTATGCCACCACCTTCACGGGAGGCAAGATGCAGGCCTGGCTGGAAGGTCTCTACCAGACGGCTGGGTTCACCAGCGGTCCTCGTGACGGCGGCCATGCCACCTCCCTTGGCGGCGCTACCGGCGTGCAGGTTTTCCTGGGCAACCTCGAACTCTTGGCCTCGGGCTATGGAGGCCGGGCCCTGGGGATGCTCGGCATGCAGGGTGACGATGCCACCGATGCCGTCGGCAAGGAGCGGTATAACTGGGGCTTCCTGGCCCAGACCACCTATCAGCTGACCCCCGAGTGGAAGCTGGGCATCAACTATGGCCAATCACGGGCTGAAGAAACCGATGCGGACAAGGTGGATGTGAACTCCCATATCAAGATGCAGCATGCGGCGGTGGGTGCCGTAACCTATAACATCAACAAGAACTGGCAGGTCATGGCGGAGTATACCTGGGCCCAGGACAAGTGGTTCAACGGCGACAAACAGAATGGCAACATGGTGGCGCTCGGCACCTTCTTCTACTGGTAACATCGGCTGTTTCCGTGCCTGATCATCCCGGTGATGCAAGGCACACGATAAAAGGAGTCTCCCCATGCCAAAGTATGTGATCGAACGTGACCTGCCAGGAGCAGGGAAGATTTCACCCCAGGATCTCCAGGCCATCTCCCAGAAGTCGTGCAGTGTCCTCTCCGGGCTCGGTCCCCAGATTCAGTGGGTACAGAGCTTTGTGACCGATGACAAGATCTACTGCATCTATATCGCCCCGAACAAGGAAATGGTTCTCGAACATGCGAAGCAAGGTGGCTTTCCAGCCAACAGCGTAGCGGAAGTGAGAACCGTTATCGATCCGACCACTGCCGAGTGAGACAGGGGCCCAACCCTTTCCCGGCAGCCGGCAACGAAGCCTGACGGGAGAGGTTATGTCAGTAAGGAGAAGGTTATGACGTTAGCGCTACTCGTTTTGATCAGCATTATGTGGATTCCGGTCGGCATGTTTTTCCTGGGATACGGGGAAGCCAAAAGCACTGGTTTCGTCAGTGCGGTCGTTGGTATACTTGTTGTCATAGGTGCGACTCTTCAGGCGGCGGTTTTTGCCGATCCCTTCACCGCCGGGCTGCTGTTCGTGTTCGGTGTCCTGTACATGCAGACTGGCCATGCCCTTTTGACGGGTGTGACAGACCTGCGGACCGTCGGGAACGGCGCCTTGCTTGTCGGCATCGTCTGTGCCGTTTACGCGTATTTCTTTGCCACCGGTGGCGGCCATAAGCCTGATGGGACCACGATTATCGGCGTAGCCCCCTATCTGGCGTTCATGAACGTTACGTTCGTCGTTATCTGCTTTACCGTTACCGGTGTGACGTATGGCAAGATCAGCGGCAAGGTTGCCGCGGGGATGTTTATTGTCCTGACTTTCACCTGTCTTCTGACCCCGGCGTTTTCTCTTATGGGATTTGGTAAACTTCCTTTCTAGGGAAAGACCGACATCACAATGAACTAACTCAAGGAGGCATGCATGAAAAAACGTGCACTTATCGTTATGACGGCTTTTATGGTCTCGGGTGCCATCCCCGCGCTTGCCCAGGAGCCGTCCAAACAGGAGCAGGCCATCTGCAACATCTCGGCAAAGAATTGCCTGGGTGAAGCGGAAGCTATCCAGAAAAGAGTCAAGAAAATGCAGACCGAGATGAAGAAGGGTACCAGGACTTACTCGGCTGAGGATGTGCAGAAGCTGGAGCAGAAGTTGAAAGAGGCCCAGGAACTCCTGGACAAGATTGAAGGGAAACCGGCCAGGAAGTAGGTGCTCCGCGTTCGGGTCCGTGGCCTTGAAGTCGCCGCAGGGGGAGGGGCAGTGTCGCCCCTCCCTTTTTTCAGAGCAGTCAGGCAACGGTTTGAGTGGTCAACGGTACATACATGGCGCCGGGAAGGAGCAGATCATGGAAATATCGAAGCTGAACATATCGATTGGTGCAACGGTGCGGCTTTGTGGGATGGTGCTGCTTGTGGCCCTGTCTCTTGCGGGCTGCGCGTCGATGAAGACAGGTGGTGCTGAGGCTGGATCGGGGCAGACTGTCTGGAAGGTGCGGGACCAGTTTGTGAATGTGGTTCCGCAGGAGCGGGGAGGCAGTACTCCCGTCGCTGCCAATGACCATCCGGCGATGGTCTCTTCCGCTGAAATCCGCAGGGCTCTGGCTTCGGTGGTTGTCGTGATGCCGGGAAAAGGGGCGCCGGCGCCGCTGTTTTCTGAAACGGAACTGAAGGTTCTGGAGGATGCCGGTGTCAAAGGATTACGCCAGGCAGGCCCCGACGAGGATGTAACCTTTGCCGTCTTTGGCTATTACTCCACACTCGAAGGCTTTCTCAAGGAGACGAAAGTGACCACCGGCCGGATGTTCTACCAGGATGGAAGGCTTAACCTGATCCTTGGCATCGTTCACCGGGATGTGATGGACAACGAAGATCGGCGTCTCTATCCCTTCGTTCCCGGTTCCCGTTTGAAGCCGTCCGCCATTGACGGCCGAATCGCGGCGGCAGCGGGTGGGGTGCCGTTCACCACGAAACGGCCGGACTGGCTCGTCTTCTCCCCGTACAGTGATGCACCGCCCATTGTAGAGGCCCCGCAGCCACGCCTGGAACCGGATGCTCCGGTTGTCGTGCCGGCAGCCCCTTCCCAGAAGACGCCGAAAAGTGTGGACCGGCCGGCCAACCAGCCGAAAAGCCTGGAGGAGCGGCTCATTATCCTGAATGGCCTCAAGAACAAGGGGCTTGTTACCGACGACGAGTATCAGAAGAAGCGGCTCGAAATACTGAACGAACTGTAAGGAGGCGAACCATGGCAGACGGAAAGGTGACGGTGATTGCCCGGGCCAGAGCAAAGGCCGGGCTGGAAGAGCAGGTACGGCAGGAAATCATGGCCCTCGTCGCTCCGACCCGGGCCGAGGCGGGGTGCATCAACTACGATCTGCACCAGTCCGCCGATGACCCGGCTCTCTTCATGCTCTACGAGAACTGGGTTAGTTTGAAGGCCCTGGAGGAGCATCTGGCCATGCCCTACCTGGAGGCGTTCAAGGCAAAAGCTCCTGGACTCCTGGCCGAGCCCCTCGACATCACCCTCTGGGAGATGATTTCATAGGGCTGAATTCGAACGGTTCGTTCCCCCGACTTTTCGTGGATTCCTGTTATAATCATTAGAAATAATGATAGTCATTCGCTCTTTTCTTCAGAAAAGAGGGGGAAGCGCAATGGAACAGGATGAATTCTCTTTACGCAAATTCGTTGCTCCCGAATTCATATTCGGCAACGACGCCCGCAAATTGGTTGCCCGTTACGCGAAAAACTTCGGCGCCCGCAAGGTGCTGCTCGTTACTGATCCCGGCGTGCTGGCGGCCGGGTGGACCGATGATGTGATCACAACCCTGAAGGAGGCAGGCTTTGACTATGCTGTCTATTCTTCGGTAACCAGCAATCCCAAGGTTAATGAAGTCGAGGCCGGTGCCCACTTCTATCAGCGGGAAGGGTGCAATGCCATTGTCGCGGTCGGGGGAGGGAGTCCCATGGACTGCGCCAAGGGGATCGGCATTGTCAGCGCCAACAAACGGGATGTCCGCGAGTTTGAAGGGGTGGACAAGGTGGAACTCTCCATGCCTCCCCTGATCTGTGTCCCGACCACCGCCGGCTCTTCCGCGGACGTTTCCCAGTTTGCCATCATCACGGACGCCGATCGCAGGGTCAAGTACGCGATTATCAGCAAAATGATTGTTCCGGATGTCGCTCTGATCGATCCGGTCACCACCACATCGATGCCTTCGGAGTTGACGGCGGACACGGCGCTGGACGCCCTGTGCCATGCGATCGAGGCTTTCGTCTCAACGGCCCATTCCCCCATCACCGACCTCTTTGCCCTTCAGGCAATCAGGCTGGTTTCTTCAAATCTTCTGCCGACTCTTGAGGCCCCGGACAATCGCAATTTCCGTGGCCGGATGATGCTGGCAAGTCTGGAAGCGGGGCTCGCTTTTTCCAATACCAGCCTCGGACTTATCCATGCCATGGCGCACAGTTTGGGAGGGCTGTTGGATGCTCCCCACGGCGAGTGCAACGCACTCCTTCTCCCCTATATCATCGATTTCAATTTTGATGCGGTCCCGGACCGCTACATGCTTATCGGTGAGGCAATGGGACTGTCGACCATGGGGATGGCCCCTGATGACATGAGATCTGCCCTGCACTCCAAGATTACTTTCTTCAGGGAGTCGGCCGGAATTACCCATACCCTGGCCCGTCTCGGCGTTACAAAGAGCGACATTCCCGAGCTCGCACTAAAGGCACTGAACGATCCCTGTATCTTTACCAACCCACGGCAGCCCACCATTAAGGACATTGAGGCTATCTATGAAAAAGCCCTCTGATCCGACGGAATCCTGGGAGGCAGAGCGGGAAAAGATCATAGGACTTGGTGAGCGTTCCCTGCGAAAGACCTATTATCCTGAGCTTCAGCAAAAACTCGATGAGCTGGAACGGTTTCGGGCCCTTCTGGACCAAAGCAACGACTGTATCTTCCTCCTTAAAATCCCGTCTCTCTCCTTTATAGATGTCAATGAATCGGCCTGCCGCCAACTGGAGTGCAGCCGGCAGGAACTCCTTTCCCTTCCCCTCGAAAAATTCGTCCCGGAGGTTGCGGCGGTCAGAATCAGGGAACTGGTAGCCTTCGGCCATGCGGAAGGAAGGGACCAGGACACGATTACCACCCAGCTGTACAAGTGTTCCGGAGAGAAGCTTCCGGTGGAGATCACCATCAGGCTGGTCAGTTTCCATAAGAACCTGTACGGCGTTGCAGTGGCCCGGGACATAACCGAACGAAAGCGGGCGGAGAAGGCGCTCCTGGAGAACTTCAGGATACTGCGTGAGATGGAACTTGCCCGTCAGATCCAGCTCTCCCTCCTCCCTGCCGCTCCTCCGGAACTGCCCGGTGTCCGTCTCGCCGGGTACTGTCTTCCCGCCACCCATGTGGGTGGTGACTATTACGACTTCTACCGACGCGAAGACGGCATACTGGACATGGTCATCGCCGATGTATCGGGACACAGTTTCGGTGCAGCCCTGATGATGGCCGAGGCCCGCTCTGTTCTGCGAGCCCAGGTTAACTCGTTCACCGGCACCGGAGATATCCTCACCAGCCTCAACGATATTCTCTACGAGGATCTCAGCCAGGCGGAGCTCTTCATCACCATGTTCTATGTCAAGTACGACACCACGAGCCGCACCCTGACCTATTCAAACGCGGGGCACTGCTCACCACTTCTCTCCCGTCGCTCCGTCTCAGGGTGCAGTGAGTTGGACGCCGAAGGACTTATCATGGGGGTCAGGAAAGGGCTCCCTTTCGAAGAAAAACAACTCTCGATGGAGGAAGGTGATGTGCTCATCCTCTACACCGACGGCATCATCGAAGCCCAGAACGACGCCGGAGAGCTGTTCGGCCTTGGCAGGCTCTGCGGCATCATCGGCGCACGGCATTCGGAATCGCCCCGGGAGATCAGCGACGCCGTGCTCCGGGAGGTGTCGGCATTTACCGGAGGCGCACCCCCGCAGGATGATATGACCATGATCGTCATGAAGGTCGTGTAACCCCAAGACGCAAGCCTCCTTTTCCCTGTTCATCAATCCCGTGGATTTTTTTCGTCTCACCCCTTGCATTAAAAAAGTGATGAGTATATTCTTTATTTGAACAAACGTTTGAATGAGGCAGTTATGTCGAAGAAGGACCACCGCTTATGTCTGATAGCCGCCGCTACCCCTCTGTTTGCCGCAAAGGGGCTCTCCGGCGTCAACGTCAGAGAGATAGCCCGGGCAGCCGGTGCCAATCCTTCACTCATTTCGTACCACTTTGGCGGGAAGGAAGGGCTGTATGCTGCCGTCATCCGCGAGCAGTTCGCCGGCCTCGGACGGATCGCCGTGATCGCCGACATGGACATTAATCCGGGAGAAAAATTTGCTGCATACCTTCTGGAGTGCGGCATCTGCTTCCACCGGGGAACCGCGGAAGAGTTTGTGCCGGCCACCGCCAGCGCCAACCCCGAAGCCCCCGAATGCCCCCACTGCCTCAACAACGATGCTGAATCCTTTGCCAGCCTGGTGGAGAAGGCGGAGAAAGTTGCATGACAGAACGGGATACGACACGGGCAGACACTGATTGCCGTGAAACGCTCATTGCCGTCGCCACGCCCCTTTTTGCCGAGAAGGGGTTCAACGGCGTCAGCGTCCGGGAGATCGCCGGGTACGCCAGCGTCAATGTTTCCATGATTTCCTACTATTTCGGCGGCAAGGAAGGGCTCTACGCCGCCGTCCTCAACGAGCAGTTCGCCGTCCTGAAGCGTGTTGCGGAGATCAAACCGATGGAAATTGATCCTCTGAAAAAGTTCGAACTCTATGTCAGGGCCACCGTTGCCCGATACCGGAAGAGCCCCTATCTGCTCAGGTTCTACACCAGCGAGCTCACCAATCCGACCCCCTGCTTCGTCACCATCGTCAAACCGGCCATTCAGGGTGTCGTGAAGATTCTCCAGGAGACCTTTGCCGACGGTCTGTCCCACCACCAGTTCCGGGAAGGGCTCGACCCGACCGATACGGCCCTTGCCCTGGCCGGCATGATCAACTTCTATTTCCTTCTGGAGCCGGCGACCGGCGAACTCGTGGACCATTCCCCCGAGCGCGACGAGGAGCTCATCCAGCACATCATGGACATTTTCACGAAGGGGGTGCTGAAGTAGTTTTTTTACCGTCGCAGGAAACAAGCGTTTGTTTGAATTATGTCATGGCCTTGGACGATGGTGCAGGCAACAAAATGCCGCAACGCTGCGGCGAACCGGTAGGAAAGGGAGGAAACCATGGAATCGAACAAGATCATCGAATGCGGAATCTGCTACTTTCAGGGAATTGCCCGGGATTTTACCCCCCTCACTGTCAGTGCCGATTTCAGGGCTCTGGAGTGCCCCAACTGCCTTAACAATTACGAAGAGTGCTTCGAAGAGGTAAAGAAGGTCGAGGAGAAGGTCGCTTAATCATCCACAGACATCGTCCGCCATCGGGTTGTGATGACGAAAGCCGTTTCGGGAACACCGGGCGGCTTTTTTGTTATACTTAGCCCCATGCGGCGTACGCCCAGAGGGGGCGACACCACGGTACGCCCGTTCAGACAGGGGAGGGGGAGCAATGCACAATCGACAGGAGATATACCTTAATGGGGCCTGGACCCCGTCCTCGACAGGTGAGTTCATCGACGTCGTCAATCCGGCGAACGAGGAGGTGATGGGACAGATTCCCTCATGCGGCGAGGAAGATGTGGAGTGGGCGGTGGCAGCCGCCCGCGATGCCTTTGAAAGCTGGGGAAGCACACCGGTCGGTATCCGCAGGGAGTTTCTCCGCAAGATCCACGAAGGGATGGCAAAACGGGGAGAGGAGATTGCCCAGACGATCACGGCGGAGCTCGGCATTCCGATCAAGCTTTCCCGACGTATCCAGGTGGGGCTGCCGGCCGCTGTCATGGAGAGCTACGTGAAACTTTTCGGAGAGTACCCCTTCGAAGAGCGCATCGGCAACTCACTGGTAATCAAGGAGCCCGCAGGGGTGGCGGCCTGCATCACGCCGTGGAATTACCCCCTCCACCAGGTTGTTGCCAAGGTGGCGCCTGCCCTGGCCGCCGGCTGCACCGTCGTTCTCAAGCCAAGCGAGGTCGTCCCCCTGAGCGCGTTCATCCTGGCGGAGATCATCCACGAGGCAGGGCTTCCGGCGGGGGTCTTCAATCTGGTGAGCGGCTACGGTGAGCCGGTGGGGGAGGCCATGGCAAACCACCCCGGCGTGGACCTTGTGTCGTTCACCGGGTCGGTGCGGGCCGGATTGGCGGTTTCCGGTCTGGCGGCGGCGACCCTCAAGCGGGTTGCCCTGGAGCTGGGAGGGAAGTCCGCTGCCGTCATCCTCGACGACGCCGACCTTGCCGCGGCGGTGAAAGGAACCGCGGCCACCTGTTTCGTCAACTCCGGCCAGACCTGCAGCGCTCACAGCCGAATGCTGGTGCCGGAGCAGCTCTACGAACAGGCGGCCCAACTGGCGGTGGAGGCGGCAGCCGCCTACGTGCCGGGAGATCCGCTGGCCGAGCAGACCCGACTCGGCCCCATGGTCTCCGCCACCCAGCGTGAGCGGGTGCTGGACTACATCCGGAAGGGAATCTCAGAGAGGGCGGAGCTGCTGTGCGGTGGTCCTGAGCCGCCCGAGGGGATGGAGGTAGGCTATTTCGTGAAGCCTACGGTCTTCGGCCGGGTCACACCGGAGATGACCATCGCCCGGGAGGAGATCTTCGGGCCGGTCCTTTCGATCATGACCTACCGGGACGAGGACGATGCGGTGCGGATTGCCAACGACACCATCTACGGCCTTGCCGGTGGCGTGTGGTCTGCCGATGTCAAGCGGGCCGAGGGGGTGGCCCGTCGGCTGCGGACCGGCCAGGTAGACATCAACGGCGGCTCCTTCAACCCTCTGGCCCCCTTTGGCGGCTACAAGCAGTCAGGACACGGCCGGGAGCTGGGGAAATACGGACTGGAAGAGTTTCTGGAGCTCAAGGCAATCCAGTTCAGGGAGTAGCACTATTCTCGGATACTTCCTTTTTAGGTGGAACTGGTTACACAGTTCCACGGAGTTTCCGGTAAAGGGTGTTCCTGCTGATACCCAGCATTCGTGATGCCGCCGCGATATTTCCCCCGGTCCGGGTCAGGGCGCTGGAGATAACGCTCTCTTCCAAGGCGGCAAGGGATTTTTCTCCTCCCTTCTCCATGGATTGAAGGGGAGAGGCGCCTGAAAGAACTCCTGCCTGTTCCAGGAAATCCTCGGGAAGATCTTCGACGGTTATTTCAGTTCGGTCGCCCAGGAGAGCCACGGCGGTCCTGAGTATATTGTGCATCTGCCGGATGTTTCCCGGCCAGGGATGGGATTCGAATATCCAGACGACTTCCGTTGCCAGGTCCAGGCGCCGGCCTGCACCCGCCAGTTCCCCTAGTATCCGCCGGACCAAAGGGAGCTTGTCAGTCCGCTCCCTCAGGGTGGGAATGGTGACGAGGAGGCCGTTGAGGCGGTAGTAGAGGTCTTCGCGAAAACTCCCCGCGGACACCAGATCACGGACCCGTCGGTTTGTGGCGCAGATTACCGCCATGTCCACCCGATGGGTTGCCGACCCGCCGAGGGGAGACACCGTTCGGTCCTGCAGCACCCTCAGGAGCCGGGCCTGCAGGTTCAGCGGCATCTCGCCAATCTCGTCGAGGAACAGGGTGCCGCCGTCCGCTTCCCGTATCTTGCCGATATGTCCCTTTCGACGCGCCCCGGTAAAAGCCCCTTCCTGATAACCAAAGAGCTCCGACTCGATCAGCCCCTCGGGAATTGCTGCACAGTTCACGGGGACGAACGGACCTTTGCGCCGCGGACTGGCGCCGTGGAGGGCATGGGCGAGGAGTTCCTTGCCGGTCCCCGATTCCCCCTCGATCATGATGGGAATGTCATGTCCCATGACCCGCCGAACTTTACCGATGACCGCCTGCATCTTCGGGTCCCCCAGCTCCAGATCATCCAGCAGGACTCTTTCCGTCCTCTCTCCCGGGCGAAGGTTTTTCGTTGCCGCGACGACAGGGCTGCCAGAGACGATGGTTGAGGATGACGCGGATGTGCCGAGGCAGACCCGACCGTAGATTTCTACGCCCGATGGTAGCGGGAACTTCAGGACCGGTTGGGGACGAAGACGCGCCTGCTCCAGAAGCTTCGCCAGGGAGATGCCGAATATCGTCGAAAAGCTTTCCCCTGTCATCCGGCTCCGGTCGAGGCTCAACTGCAGGAGGGCGCTGCGATTGGCGGCGATAAAGCGGCCATCGGGGGCAAAGACGGCGATCCCCTCGTAGTGGGTGCCGAGAAATTCTGGTCGAAGGTGGAAATTGATGACTATATCGTCGGGAAACTCGGGGATGAACATCTGGTTTTCGATC
>CAJPFF010000032.1 GCA_905339345.1 Geobacteraceae bacterium
ATAACCATCATAGGCGGCGGGCTTGCCGGTTGCGAGGCCGCCTGGCAGGTAGCCCGGGCAGGCGGCAGGGCCGCCATACTGGAGATGAAGCCGGTAAAACACAGCCCGGCGCATACGACGGACGCGCTTGCCGAACTCGTATGCAGCAACTCACTTAAATCCGAGAGCCTCGAGAACGCCTCGGGGATATTGAAGGAGGAGATAGCCGCCCTCGGCTCTCTCGTCGTCAGGGCCGCCCTGTCCAGCCGCGTGCCTGCCGGAGGCACCCTTGCCGTCGACAGGACTGCTTTTTCCGCCTTCATAACGTCGGCGCTTTTAGATGCCGGGGTCGAGGTCGTAAGGGGAGAGGTAACTGAGCTTCCGCCGGAAAGGCCTCTCGTCATAGCCTCTGGCCCGCTTACATCCGATTCTCTCGCCGCTTCGATACAGACGCTCATAGGCGCCGAGAGCCTCAACTTCTATGACGCGGTAGCGCCCATCGTCTACAAGGAATCGATAGACATGGAAAGCGCTTTTTCAGCCTCGAGGTACGGCAAGGGCGGTGACGACTACATCAACTGCCCGATGACGAAGGAAGAGTACGAGGCCTTCTACGCGGAGCTTGTAAAGGCAGACACCGCGAGGGCGCGCGAGTTTGAGGAGATGAAGAGTTTCGAGGCGTGCATGCCGATAGAGGTCATGGCCCAGAGGGGCCCGCAGACGCTCCTGTTCGGGCCGATGAAGCCCGTGGGCCTCACAGACCCCCGGACAGGAAAGAGGCCCTTCGCAGTCGTCCAGCTCAGGCGGGAGAACCGGGAGGACACTCTTTACAACATCGTCGGCTTTCAGACGAGGCTCACCTTCGCAGAGCAGAAAAGGATATTCCCGATGATACCGGCCCTCAGGCGGGCCGAGTTCGCAAGACTCGGGAAACTCCACAGGAACAGCTACATCGACTCTCCACGGCTCCTGACTGAATTCCAGCAGCTCCGGAAAGAGCCGTCCATCTTCTTCGCTGGGCAGATAACAGGCGTCGAGGGCTACTGCGAGTCAGCCGCCTCCGGCATACTCGCGGGCATAAACTCTTTGAGGCTGGCGAGGGGGAAAACGCCGGTATGCCCGCCGGAGGAGACCGTCATGGGCGCGCTCATGAGGCACATCTCGGCGGCTCAAGGCCCGTTTACGCCCATGAACGCGAACATGGGCCTGCTGCCGCCAGAAAAAGGCAAGGACAGGCGGGCCAAACAGTC
>CAJPFF010000033.1 GCA_905339345.1 Geobacteraceae bacterium
GGTTCCGAAGAGCAGGACCTGCCCGAGGGGTGGAGCCTGCTCCAGTGGATCAACGGCCAGGTCGCGCAGAAATTTCCCGGCCGGATCACGATCGCCGAGGATCTGCAGAACAACAGCTGGCTCACCAGGGACGTTGACGCCGGGGGAGCCGGGTTCGGCTCCCAGTGGGACGCCATGTTCGTCCACCCCATCCGCCTGGCGGTGACCACTCCCGAGGACGAGCAGCGTTCGCTCGCCGCCGTCCGCGACGCCATCTGCTACCGCTACAACGATGACGCCTTCGACCGGGTCATCTACAGCGAATCCCACGACGAGGTGGCGAACGGCCGGGCGCGCGTGCCGCAGGAGATCAACCCGAACGACCCCAAGGGGTGGTACGCACGGAAACGTTCGACCCTGGCCGCCGCCATGGTCTTCACGGCTCCCGGCATTCCCATGCTCTTCCAGGGGCAGGAATTTCTCGAAGGCGAATGGTTCCGCGACACGGTCCCCCTCGACTGGGACCAAAAGGACGAGTTCCACGGCATCGTTCGGCTCTATCGTGACCTCATCCAGTTGCGGCTCAACCGCGACGGCTTCACGCGCGGCCTCTGCGGGCCGTTCACCCAGGTCTCTCACCTGAACGAAGAACGCAAGGTCATCGCCTTCCACCGTTGGGACAAGGGGGGACCGGCGGATGACGTCGTGGTCGTCGCCAACTTTTTCCGCGAGCCCCAGGATGGCTACGTCATCGGCTTCCCGGCCGCAGGGACCTGGAAGCTCCGTTTCAACAGCGATTGGCAAGGCTACAGCGACGACTTCCACGGTCACCCGAGCACCGACGTCGTCGCCGAACCGGGTGAGTGTGACGGCTTTCCCTTCCATGCCGCGCTTTCCATCGGTCCCTACAGCGTACTGATCTTTTCGCAATGATTGGCGGCTACGAGTCAGAGGAGTAAATACCATGCGTAAACGAATAATCACCCAGGGCATTGAGGATGTCATACCCCCCGATGAAAACTGGCTGGACCTGAAAACCCTTGCTGTGGCGGAACTCACATCCGAGGACCCGTCACACCCGATCGAATCGGCGTTCAAACCCACTGAGGGACCTGGCTGGAGGGCATCGGAATCCGGCCAGCAGACAGTCCGTCTGGTGTTTGACAGGCCGTTGCGGGTCAGGCGAATTTTTCTGGTGTTTCGGGAAGAGGAGAAGGAACGTACCCATGAGTTCGTGCTGCGGTGGTCCTCGGACGGCGGCCAATCGTACCGGGAGATTGTGCGTCAGCAGTATAACTTCAGCTCTCCCCATAATACCCTTGAGGTAGAAGACTATGCTGTCGATCTCGTCGGGCTGACAGCGCTGGAACTGAGCATCATTCCTGATATGAGCGGGGGGCTCGCCCATGCATCGGTTGCACAGTTATACCTGGCATGATCACCAGAGGTGTCCCCCGGTGTTACGGGGCGGAGCGCTGATCGGGCAAAAGGAGGGTATTATGAGATACACCATTATCATGCTGAGCATCATAGCCATAACCGATGTCGGAACATGTTTGGGTATTGACCAATCCATTTGCACTCCCGGTTCTGAAATTATCTATCATCAGAATGGCACATTGAAAACATGCACGCTCAAAGATAATTTTGCGGTAAGCGGAGTTAACTGTAAACAGTATGAGACTATCAATTTATACGAAACCGGAATGCTCAAAAGCTGCGTCACAAGTGACTATTTCAATTATGGAGAGATAATTTGCAATCAGCATGACCAAGTCAGCTTTTACGCAACGGGACAATTGAACACCTGCAATCTTTCCAGGTCAATACAGATTGATGGCAAAACCTGCGCGCAATTCGAATCTATCTCCCTCTTCGAAAATGGGAAACTGAAGTCATGCAGCACGCCTCATTAATTGAAACGCAACGAAGGAACTGCCACCCCCAATAATCCGTTGCCGGCGGCGCGGCAGTTAGGATGGCTATAAAAAAAGGGCGGTCCGGAGTGTCTCCGGCCGCCCTTTCGTGCGTTGCAGCAAGGCTCGTTCGCCCTACCCCATCTTGGCCAGAAGCGGCACGATGAGGAGCGACACGATGTTGATGATCTTGATCATCGGGTTGACGGCCGGGCCGGCGGTGTCCTTGTAGGGGTCGCCGACGGTGTCGCCGGTGACGGCGGCCTTGTGGGCTTCGCCCCCCTTGCCCCCAAAGTGGCCGTCCTCGATATACTTCTTGGCATTATCCCAGGCGCCGCCCCCCGTGGTCATGGAGATGGCGACGAAGATGCCGGTGACGATGGTGCCGACGATGACCCCCCCCAGGGCCTTGGGGCCGAGGGTGAAGCCGACGATGACCGGCGCGGCGATGGGGATGAGGCCGGGGATGACCATTTCCTTCAGAGCGGTCTTGGTGACGATGTCGACGCAGGAAGCGTAGTCCGGCTTGCCGGTCCCTTCCATGATTCCCTTGATCTCGCGGAACTGGCGCCGGACCTCGACGACAACGGCTCCACCCGCCTTGCCGACCGCTTCCATGCAGAGGGCGGCAAAGTAATAGGGAAGCATGCCGCCGATGAACAGGCCGACGATGATGTAGGGGTCGGACAGATCGAAGCTGATGGACTTGCCAACCAGTTTCAGTTCATCGACGTAGGAGGTGAAGAGGATAACCGCGGCCAGACCGGCGGAACCGATGGCGTACCCCTTGGTGACCGCCTTGGTGGTGTTGCCGACGGCATCCAGCGGATCGGTGACGGCGCGGACCGAGTCGTCCAGTTCGGCCATCTCGGCGATGCCGCCGGCGTTGTCGGTGATGGGGCCATAGGCGTCCATGGCCACCACGATGCCGGTGAGGGAGAGCATGGAGACCGCGGCAATGGCAATGCCGTAGACTCCGGCAGCGTTGAAGGAAATGATGATGCCGGCGGCGATGACGATCACCGGCAGGGCGGTGGACTTCATGGAGATACCGAGACCGGCGATGACGTTGGTGCCGTGGCCGGTGGTGGAGGCTTCGGCGATATGCCGTACCGGCCCGTACTCGGTGGCGGTATAGTATTCGGTGATCCAGAAAATGGCTCCGGTCACCACCAGGCCGACGATGGCGGAGATGAAGATATTCGTGGCACTGAAGGTCTGCCCGTCAGCGTTGGTCAGGCCCTGGGGGAACATCTGGGCGGTGACGAAATAGAAAGCGATGCAGGCAAGAACGGCCGACGCGATCAACCCCTTGTAGAGTGCCGGCATGATCTTCTGGCTGGCGCCGAGTTTGACGAAGAACGTACCGATGATCGAGGTGATAATGGATATACCGCCAAGGATCAGCGGATAGCTGACGGCGCTGGTATTGCCGGTAAAGGCGATGGCCCCCAGAAGCATGGCGGCGATCAGGGTCACGGCGTAGGTCTCGAACAGGTCGGCGGCCATGCCGGCGCAGTCACCCACGTTGTCCCCCACGTTGTCGGCGATGACCGCCGGGTTGCGGGGATCGTCCTCGGGGATGCCGGCTTCCACCTTCCCCACCAGGTCGGCACCCACGTCGGCCCCCTTGGTGAAGATGCCGCCGCCGAGACGGGCGAAGATGGAGATGAGCGAGCCGCCGAAGCCGAGACCCACCAGCTGGCTGACCACATCCTTGACCGGCGCGTCCGGCATGAGCATCTGCAGCACCAGGTAATAGCCGGCAACGCCCAGAAGACCGAGACCGACCACCAGCATGCCGGTGATGGCGCCCCCCTTGAAAGCGACGTTCAGGGCTTTATGGATGCCGGACTTGGCCGCTTCGGTGGTGCGAACGTTGGCCCGGACCGAGACGAACATGCCGATGAAACCGGTAAGTCCCGAGAAAAGGGCCCCGATGGCGAAACCGATGGCGGTCTTGACGCCGAGGGTGACCAGCAGGAGCACGAACATGATGGCTCCAACCACGGCAATGATGGTGTACTGGCGCTTCATGTAGGCGCCGGCCCCCTCCTGGATCGCCGCGGCAATCTGGCGCATCCGCTCGTTGCCCTGGGGGAGCCCCAGAATCCACTGGGCCGAAACGAGACCGTAGACGACGGCCGCCACGGCACAGGCCAGGGCGAAATAGACTGCATACTGTTCCATTTACCAACCTCCTAAAAAAATAGCCTGCGAAAGGCGTTAAACTTACTCCGGGCCAGACGGCTTAGAATTGAGCAAAAAGCGCAAAATAGTTATAGGATATGCGGGGTTTTGTCAATGTTAAAATGGCCTGATCCCGACCCAACCCCTCGGGAAGACGGGGATCAAGGGAGACCGTCAACGGCATGTGAATCCACTTGACTGCCTGTACAGCTTGCAATAAAGTACCATCTAGCATGAATAGTATCGCTACCTTCAAAACCGAAAAACTCCGGCACCTTGAGGAAGGGTGCCGCCGAAACGGCCTGGCCATGACCGTCCAGCGCCGCGTCGTTCTGGACGCCCTGGCCGAGCGCACGGACCACCCCTCCGCCGACCAGCTCTACGATGCGGTCCGCGGGAGGCTTCGGGGGATCTCCCGCACCACCGTCTACCGGGTGCTGGAAACCCTCGTGGGAATCGGCGTGGTCCAGAAGATCAGCAATCCCGAGTCCAAGGCGCGCTACGACGCCGACACGGTCCGCCATCATCACATCCACTGCATACACTGCCAGAAGATCCATGACATCCATAATCCGGCCTTTGACCAGATTCAGCTGCCAACGGAGACAGAAGCCGGGTTTACCATGATCGACTATTCCATAAACTTCAGCGGGATATGCCCCGACTGTCGTTCATGACACTCACCGTGAAAGGAGGGCAGGATGAAAAAATGGAGATGCGTTGTCTGTGATTACATTCACGAGGGACCGGAACCTCCCGAGGTCTGTCCCGTTTGCGGTGTCGGCAGGGATCAATTCGAGGAAGTTGAATAGATCAGATTTCTTGCAATGAACGACGACGGGGGCGCCGAGGCGCTCCCGCTCTCGTTTTACCCTTTCCATCGCCGCAGGGGCTCTGCCCCGGCGGCACAGCTTCAGCAAAAACCACAACAGGAGGATATGCCAGTGAAAGCTGTTGAAATAAAGAAGGACATTTTCTGGGTTGGCGCCGTCGACTGGGCGGTGCGCGATTTCCACGGCTACGAGACCCCGCGGGGGACCACCTATAATAACTACCTGATCATGGACGAGGAGATCACCCTCATCGACACGGTCAAGTACGACTTCGCGGAATACACCCTCAAGAACATCAGTGGCGTGGTGGACCCGGCACGGATCAAGAACGTCATCATCAACCACATCGAGAACGACCATGCCACGAGCCTCGACCGGGTCATGGACCTGACCCCCAACGCCACCATCTACATCTCGGAAAAGGGGAAGAAGGGGCTGGAGCGCTTCTTCGACCTCTCCCGCTGGAACGTGAAGACGGTCAAAACGGGCGACACCCTCACCATCGGGAAGCGGACCCTCGAATTCCTCGAAACCCCCATGCTCCACTGGCCCGACTCCATGGTGACCTATGCCCGCGAGGACAAGGTCCTCTTCACCCAGGACGCCTTCGGCCAGCATGTGGCCTCGGCAGTGCGCTTCGACGACGAGTACGAGACTTCCAATTCCACTGTGGAACTGGAAGACGCGGTCGTCGACTACTACGCCAACATCCTCATGCCCTTCGGCCAGATGATCAAGAACAAGATCGCCGAGATCCAGGCAAAGGGGTTCCAGATCGACATGATCGCCCCGGACCACGGCCTCATCTGGCGCAAGAACCCCGGCAAAGTACTCGACATGTACCTGGACATGGCCAACGGCAAGGCCCGGGAGGCGGTGGCCATCATCTACGACACCATGTGGCAGAGCACCGAGAAGATGGCGGTCCCCATTGCCGAGGGAATCAGGGCCGAAGGGCTCGACTGCCGGGTCATCAAGCTGAGGGCCACCCCCTCCAGCGTCGCCATCAAGGAATTCTGGAAGTGCCGCGGCACCCTCATCGGCTCGCCGACACTCAACAACATCCTCTACCCGAGCGTTGCCGAATACCTCACCCACCTGCGGGGCCTGCGCCCCAAAAACCGGATCGTCGGGGCCTTCGGCAGCTTCGGCTGGGGAGGCGGCGCCGTGAAGGAAGCCTACGAGGAGTTCAAGCGGATGGGGCTCCAGACCGTAGAACCGGGAATGCAGATCGCCTACCGCCCCTCCCTGACCGACGAGGAGGCATGCTTCGAGTTCGGCCGCAACTTCGCCCGCCAGGTATCCGAGTACCACAAGGGTTTCTGAGGAACCACCATCACTCCATGGACCTGCACTACGGCGACATTTCGTTCCCCCTGAACCTTCCCCCGGACCGACTCCTGGGGGTGGTCCGCCCGGCGGCTGCCGAGGCGACGGAGCCCCCCGAGGCGATCATCGGCGCAGCCCTCGACCGGTGCGCCGAAACGATCCGCTCCTTCCGCCCCGGGGAACGGGTCGTCATCGTCACCTCCGACATCACCCGCTACACCGGGAGCGAGGTCTACCTCCCCATCCTCGTGGAGCGGCTCGCCGCCGCCGGCATCCGGGAGCGGGACATGGAAATCCTCGTGGCCCTCGGCATCCACCGGAAGCAGACGGAGCACGAGCACCAAAAGATCGCCGGCCCCCTCCACGGCCGGATCAGGATCGTGGACCACGACTGTGACGACCCCGGGGAGCTGGCCTTCATCGGCCGGACCTCCAACGGCATAGAAGTGACCGTGAACCGCCGGGTGGTGGAGGCCGACCGGGTCATCCTCACCGGCACCATCGGCTTCCACTACTTCGCCGGTTTCGGCGGGGGGCGCAAGAGCATCCTCCCTGGCGTTGCCGCCCGGGCAAGCTGCATGGCAAGCCACTTCGCCGTCCTCAACCCCGGCGCGGGGACCGGCAAGAACCCCCTGGCCACCACCGGCAGCCTGGCGGGGAACCCGGTCCATGGCGCCATGGTTGAGGCGTGCGCCATGGTGGAGCCCGCATTCATCCTGAACACGGTCCTTTCCCCGGACAAGCGGATCATTGCCGCCTTTGCCGGCCCCTGGCGGGATGCCCACGAAGAGGGGTGCCGGTACTACGCCGAGCGGTTCGCCTGGCCGCTCCGGGAGAAGGCAGATCTCGTCGTGGTCTCCTGCGGCGGCTTCCCCAAGGACATCAACGTCATCCAGTCCCACAAGGCCATGGAGTACGGCAGCCAGGCCCTGAAGGAGGGCGGTGTCATGGTCCTTCTGGCCCAGTGCCGGGACGGCTACGGCAACGCCACCTTCTTCGACTGGTTCCGGTTCCAGGATCTGGCCCCCTTCGAGGTGCGGCTGCGGAGCCACTACGAGATCAACGGCCAGACCGCCTACTCCCTGCTGCAGAAGGCGCAGAAATTCCGCGTCATCCTCGTCTCGGACCTTCCCCCCGAGGAAGTCAGGACCATGGGAATGACGCCGGCGAGGACCCTTGACGAGGCCATGACCCAGGCGACGGAACTCCTCCCGGCCGACTACACCGCATACGTCATCCCCGAAGGGGGAACGGTGTTGCCTGTTGCAACAAAAAAATAAATAACACGGAGAAACGGAGCACACGGAGAAAACCGAAAACATATGGTTTTTCGGGAAAAACGCCAGGATTGCCATTCTCTGGTATTCGAAAAACCATTTCTGATTTGATAGGTTTCTCTCCGTGCTCTCCGTCTCTCCGTGTTATTCAAAACGAGGGTTTCCAATGCTCGACAAACGCATAATCGATGAACTGAAAACCATCGTCGGCGCCGACAACGTGGCCACCGACCGGCAGGACCTGATCTGCTACGGCTACGACGCCACCCAGATGGAGTTTCTCCCCGAAGCGGTGGTTCATCCCGGCAGCACCGACGAGGTTTCGGCGGTGCTGAAGCTGGCCAACCGCGAGAGGTTCCCGGTCTATCCCCGGGGGGCCGGCAGCGGCTTCACCGGCGGAGCGCTCCCCAAGAGGGGAGGCATCGTCCTGGTGGTGACGCGGCTCAACCGCATCCTTCGCATCGACACCGAGAACCTCATCGCCGAGGTGGAGCCCGGCGTGGTCACCGAGCAGTTCCAGCTGGAGGTGGAAAAGCTGGGGCTCTTCTATCCGCCCGACCCGGCCTCCCTCAAGTTCTCCACCCTGGGGGGGAACGTGGCCGAGAACGCCGGCGGCCCCCGCTGCGTGAAGTACGGCGTCACCCGGGACTTCGTCATGGGGCTCGAGGTGGTTCTCCCCACCGGCGAGATCATCAGGACCGGCGGCGAAACCTACAAAGGGGTGGTGGGGTACGACCTGACCCGGCTCCTCTGCGGCTCCGAGGGGACCCTCGGGGTCATCACCAAGATCATCTTCAAGCTCCTGCCGCTTCCCGAGGCGAAGAAGACCATGCTGACCATCTTCGACTCCATCGACGGCGCCGCCAAGGCGGTCTCCACCATCATCGGCAACAAGATCATCCCCACCACCCTGGAATTCATGGATTACGCCACCCTCCAGTGCGTGGAGAAGCGCTTCAGCCTGGGGATTCCGGCCAGCGGCAGGGCCGTGCTCCTCATCGAGGTGGACGGGGATCGGGACCTGATCGAGAAGCAGGCGGCCCGCATCCAGGAATTGATCAGGCCCCTGGGGCTCGTGGAGTGCAAGGTGGCCAAGGACGCCGCCGAATCCGAGGCCCTCTGGAAGGTTCGGCGGCTGGTGTCGCCGTCCCTTCGGGACGTGAACCCGGACAAGTTCAACGAGGACATCGTCGTCCCGCGCTCCAAAGTGCCGGACGTCATCCGGGCCATCGAGAAGATCCAGCAGAAGTACGCAATCCCCATCGTCAACTTCGGCCATGCCGGCGACGGCAACATCCACGTCAACATCATGATCGACAAGTCCGTCCCGGGGCAGGAGGAGAAAGCCCACGAGGCCATCGCCGAGGTGTTCCAGGCGGCCCTGGACCTGAACGGCACCATGTCCGGCGAGCATGGCGTGGGGCTCGCCAAGCAGCCCTACATCCACCTGGAGTTGAAACCGGCCCAGGTGGCGGCAATGCAGGCCATCAAGGCGGCACTGGACCCCAACAACATCCTCAATCCGGGGAAGATGTTCCCAGTTGCGTAGAATCCACCGTGGTGAAAGGTTTTTTTACGTGGACCCGTTGAAACGAGTCGAAAACGAACTGAAAAAATGCGTCAAGTGCGGCGCCTGCCGGGCCCACTGCCCCGCCTTCGCCACCTTCGGCAAGGAGCCGGCCGTGGCCCGGGGAAAGATCGCCCTGGCCCAGCACCTTCTCAAAGGTGATATCGAACTGGACGACGCCACCTATGCCGCCATGTCCAAGTGCCTCCTCTGCGGCAGCTGCGTGGAGAAGTGCCCCAACGACGTCCCCACGGACGAGATCGTCATGGTGGCACGGGAGGCCCTCTCCGGCCAGCGGGGTCTCACCACCTTCCACGCGGCGGTGGGTCGGGTGATCAGGAACCGCTCCCTGATGAAGTTCGGCGCCGCGGCGGCCCGCATCCTGGGGCCCCTCTTCTTCCGCAAGATACCGGAGACCTCGGGGCTGCGCCTCCGCTTTCCGCTCCCCTTCGTGGGAGGGAAGCGGCACATCCCCCCCATCGCCAAGAAGCCGTTCATGGACCGCCACCCCGAAGTGATCCAAGGGGAGCCGGGGAAGCCGCGCATCATTTATTTCGTTGGCTGCATGACCAACTTCTGCTACCCCCAGGTGGGGGAGGCAGCCCTGGCCCTGTTCCGCCATCTGGGGTGCACGGTGATCATTCCGAAGAACCAGCAGTGCTGCGGCCTTCCGGGGATGTCCGGCGGCGACCTGGAGACGGTGCGGGGTCTGGCGGAAAAGAACCTGGCCGCGCTGGAACGGTATGAGGCCGACTACATCATGACCGCCTGCGCCACCTGCGGCGGCGCCCTGCACAAGTTCTACCCCAACCTGATGGGAAAGCGGCATCCGGAACTGGCAGCCCGCCTCAAGGCCATTGCCGACAAGACCGTGGATGCATCCCAGCTCCTCCAGAAACTGGGGCTTAATCCCGAGGAGACCGGCGCCGGGGGCGACATCCGCGTCACCTACCACGACCCGTGCCACCTGAGAACCCGCGCCATCACGCGACAGCCCCGGGAGCTTCTGCAGGGGACCCCCGGCGTGGAACTGACAGAGATGGAGGGGGCCGACAAGTGCTGCGGCCTCGGCGGAACCTTCAACGTCTACCACTACGAAAGTTCGCTGGCCATCAACCAGATGAAGAGCGCCGCCATCATCCAGACCGGCGCCGAGGCAGTGGTAACCGGCTGCCCCGGCTGCATGATGCAGCTCTCCGACGGCCTCAAGCAACGGGGCAACCGCACCCGCGTCATGCACACCGTCGAGATCCTCGCCCGCTCCATCCGCAAATAACCAATCGAACCGGCGGGACGGGGTTTCCATCCCTGTTCCGCCGGCCCGTCTTCACCCTTTGAAAAAGTCGTTCTAAAGCCTCCCCGAGGACAGCCTCTTTTCTGTTTCCTCGCCCCCACAATCCCCCGTCTATCCTGATAAATTAAGTCAAGATAAAAATTATTTTATTGACAGTACAAACCTCTTTAGGGTATGTAAACATTGAATAAAAACCGGTTTTATTTCTTTCTTCCACGGGGTAGCAGATGTCCGAATACAACATCGGGGCCAAGATCAAAAAGCTCCGCCTGGCCAAGAAACTGACACTCCAGGCGGTTGCCCGCGAAACCGGCTTTTCTCCTGCCCTCATATCCCAGATCGAGAACAACAACGTCTCTCCTCCCATCGCGACCTTGTCCAAGATCGCCAAGTTCTTCGACGTGAAGATCAGCCTCTTCTTCTCCGAGGATGAAGAGGAATACCGCTACGAAGTGGTCCGCCGGGGCGAGCGCAAGGTTATCCCCCGGGTCATCTCCCGGGCCGGCACCAGTCAGGGGTACTCCTACGAATCCCTCTCCTTCCGCAAGCAGAACAAGAAGATGGAACCCTTTCTCCTCACCGTCACCGAGAAGGTCGCCGAGGAAAACACCTACAGCCACGACGGCGAAGAATTCCTCTTCGTCATGAAGGGAACGGCGGAGCTGCTCCTCGAAGACGAACGGATCGCCCTCGAGGAGGGTGACTGCGTCTACTTCGACTCATCCCTCAGACACCGACTCCTCTCCAAAGACGGGAACGAAGTCGAAGTGCTGGCGGTGGTTACCCGCTGACCACTCCCCCCCTTTAAAATAACCTGTTTTTTTATGCAAAATTGTATACATATTCAAGCACAACCGCTCACAAGAACTCAACAGGAGGGATTTGCGCAATGGGACTGTTGATAAAATCTACTCACCGGAAGGATGGCCGCAATGTCTAAGAATGCAATCAAACCGCAACTCAAAAACCCCTTCGACCCCCCCGAGAAAGTAGAATTCACAATTCCGGGCGAAATCTCCCGCACGACCGGCCCCTACGAAGAGGCGATGAAGGAGGGATACGACCTCATCCAGCGCCCCATCAAGTCGGTCAGCATAGATCAGATCGAAAAGCAGCATTTCAAGAAGCGGATGACCGTCTGGGAGCGGCTCAAGGTCCTCTCCGATCAGGCCCCCAACGTCCTGTACCAGAACTGGGGCAAGAACCTTGACGGTGCCTCCCTGGTGACCGCCATCCTGAATATCGGCGGCCGCGATGTGGCGGTTTACGGCCATGACTTCACGGTCCGCGCCGGCTCCATCGACGCCACCAACGGCAACAAGCTGGCCCGTCTCTTCAGATTAGCCGGGGAGAAGGGAATCCCCCTCATCGGCATGAACGACTCAGCCGGCGCCTTCGTCCCTGCCGGAGTTGGCGGTCTCGACGGCTATGCCGAAGCCTTCACGGCACTCCGCAAGATCAGCGGCGTGGTCCCTTCCATCATGTGCATGTTCGGCTTCAACGCCGGCGGCGGCTCCTACCTCCCCCGCCAGGGGAGCTTCGTCATCCAGCCCAGCGACACCTTCTTCGGCCTTACCGGCCCCGGCGTCGTCAAGTCGGTCCTCGGCGAGGACATCACCCCCGATGAGCTTGGCGGACCCAAGGTCCACGGCAAATCCGGCGTGGCTGACCTCACCGTTGGCGACGAAGTGGCGGCCCTGCGCACGGCGACGCGGCTCCTCTCCTACCTCCCCGACAACAACAGCGTGGGTGCACCGTTCCAGGAAACCAGCGATCCCCTGGACCGCAGAACCTGGGAGATCAACACCCTGCTGAAAAAGGCCTTCAACTCCCCCACCGGCTTCAACACGCCGTTCGACGTCTCCATCGTCATTCAGCAGATCTGCGACCACGGCGACTATTTCGAGCTGCAGCCGGAACGGGCCAGGGAAGTGGTTACCGCCTTCGGCCGCCTGGGGGGCCAGGTGGTGGGCTTCGTGGCCAACAACTCGGCCGTGGCCTCTGGCCAGATCGACTGCGACTCGGCGGTGAAAATCGCCCGCTTCGTCCGGTTCTGCAACATCTACAACATCCCGATCATCTTCATGGAAGACACCACCGGCTTCCTGCCGGGCCGCGAGCAGGAAAGCCGCGGCATCGTCCAGGCAGGCCGCTCCATGCTCGACGCCATCGTCGATGTCCGCACCCCGCGGATTCTGCTGATTTTGCGCAACGCCTTCGGCGGCGCCTACGCCTCCTACAACAACTACCCCACCGGCGCCGACCTGGTGCTGGCGCTCCCCACCACCCGTCTGGCAGTCATGGGGCCGGCCGGCAAGGAGTTCGTCTACAAGGACGAACTGCGCAAGATTCGTGGCGCCATGGCCGAGATGGTCAAAAAGGGGGCCGAGGAGCGGGTCAAGGCCGGCACGGACCCCGGCGCCGCCAAGCGGGATGCCGAAAAGGAAGCAGCCGAGTGGCTGAAAGGTCAGGAAGCTGCCCTGAACCAGCGGTACGAAAAAGAACTGATGAACCCAAAGGAAGGTCTGGCCCTGGGCTCCATCTCCTCCATTGTTATGCCGACCGACCTGCGCCAGGTCCTCGGCGAAAACATCGCCTTCCTGATGCGGCACTACAAGCCGTCGCCCATGTGCGGCCCGCAGCGCGAGTTCTATTAAACGAATCAAATAACACGGAGCAACGGAGCAACGGAGAACAGCAAAGAAAACAAATTGATTTACAGAATTAAACAGAACCAGTTTTTGTCATTTTATTTTTTTGATGTTGTTTTTCTCCGTGTGCTCCGTTGCTCCGTGTTATTAAAAAGTTTTTTCTAATTCGATTGATTGGAGATAGCGACCAATGACCGACCTTTACATGAACAACCCCCTGATTCACCGGGACCGCCGTCTGGGCATGTCCGATTCCGAATGGGTGCGCTCCTTTGCCTGTGAGGACCTGAAGCCGCTCATCGTCTGCCGCGGCCCCATCCGCAAGGAGGCCATGGATGTCTTTGAAGAGATGGGAATCACCCATTACGGCATCCTCCTCTCCGAGAAGGATTCCATCGTCTACGCCAACGCCCTGGCCCCCGAACTGCGCCAGCTGACCGACTCCACCCGCGTCCACCGGGTGCCCGACTACACCGGCGCCAGCAAGGAGGAGCGGGTCGAGCGGATCGGCCAGATCATCCAGATCGCCAAGGACAACAACTACGATGCCATCTTCGCCGGCTACGGCTTCATGGCCGAAGACGAGGAGTTCGTGGCGGCCATCGAGAACGCCGGCCTGTCGTTCATGGGTCCCAACTCCCGCACCCAGGCCGATGCCGGCAAGAAGGACGAGGCCAAGCGGACCGCCCTCCAGGTTGGCGTCAGCGTCACACCGGGAATCAACAACGTCACCGCCCTGACCCTGGTCAAGAAGCACCCGAGCCGGGAAGCGCTCCTGGCCCTGGTGAAGGCCGAGGGGCTCGACGTTGATGCCAAGGTCCTGAACGACACCAAGCTCTCCCTTGAGGAACTGGCCGACGAGATCCTCTACGCCTCCTACGCAAAGGGGATCGACCTCTACTCCATCGA